>NZ_BAWW01000008.1:0-300000 GCF_000875975.1 Parachlamydia acanthamoebae
ATAGGAATCGAAGAAAACGGTTTGGCTTAAGATTTAACCTGATCGCGGGGATACACAATTTGGAGTTGCCGTAAGGAATTTCGAAAGAAGTCTAATGAAAGTGACGACATTGTTCGACTCTAAAAGTCGAATAATTGCATGCGAATTTATCTTCTTTTACTCGTTTCGTTTGCTTCATTCAACCAAGAAAGCCCATGCTGAACTAATATAGGGGCAATACTTACACCAATTCCAGTTAGAAATGTGTACTCACGCTTCACTGTTGATTCGAGAAGCCATCTAACTATGCCACCTTTAGGTAAAGTAGAGATCGCATTATTCACAATCTGGCTACTGTAAGAAGCCAGAATAATGGGCAACGCTGTCTCTGCAATAAGACTAACAAACATCAAAAAATTACAAGTTTTAGGATGGATTTGATCGGGGCCTTCTCCTGTATTTCTATCTACATAACGTTTAATTGGATTATAAATCATAGAATGGTAGATTCCCGAATATACCCCTTGAATCAATCCGACATTACCAACGCCAACAAACCGTCCTCCTATATATCCAACAGTTGCTGGAGCTAGTAGATTTCCACTTTTTTCAATAACAAATAACCCCGCTGATGCAATCCCATTCAGGCCATTGTTAATAATAGCATTCGTTGAACTTGAACTACCTATTTGGCTTGTCATATTTACCTCCGTTGGAAATACACTCACGCTAACACATATTTTGAAAATTATGCAAGAAATTTGCTTTAGAGTAGCTTTTGAGCGCCATAATGAGTTAAGAGTAAAAGCAAATTGGCAAGAAATAACATGATCTTATCAATGGGTTTTCTGATTTATAGCATTCGAATTACTCAAAAAAAATATTTTGACATTATTGATTAAATTGAACAGGTAAATTTCGCAATGCCGAGATTGCACAACCAATAGAAGGGAACTTTCTTTGCATGAGGACACTTTTTCAGGAATATTCGTCCCTTTCCCCTTGTTGACAGGCAAAGGATGCTCCCATTATGGAGACATTCTCCGTCAAGCCTCTCAATTGGCTGAAACGTTAAGCTAAGAACCCTCGTCACTTTACCCTAGATACAGCTCAAGACGCTCATACTATTGTAAAAAATGGCACAGCCTTTGTCAAAGCCGTGATTGATATAGAAAGTTAGCCCTATTTAAAGAACGAGCATTGCATCGCCATAAGAATAAAAACGGAATTTTTCTTTAACAGCTTTTTGATAGGCTTCGCGGATAAGCTCGTGACCAGCAAAAGTGCTTACTAAGACGAGCAAGCTGGAACAGGGTAGGTGGAAATTCGTCAACAAAGCTTGCATTTTGCGAAACTGGTACCCAGGAGAAATAAAGATATCCGTGGAATATTCTCCTGGCTGGATTATAGATGAATGCCCAGCAGCAGATTCCAATGCACGACAACTGGTGGTCCCGATGCAAATTTGGCGCCCAGAGGAAGGATTATTTAATTGTTGGGCAGCTTGCACACTAATAAAAAAAGACTCGTCGTGCATTTGATGATCGCGAATATCTTCAACCTTTATCGGAAGAAAAGTACCTAGCCCCACATGCAAAGTCACTTCGATTCTTTCAACACCTTTTGATGTTATTCGATTGAGTAATGGTTGCGTAAAGTGCAATCCCGCAGTAGGAGCCGCAACAGCACCTGGATGAGCTGCATATACCGTTTGATAGCGTTCCCCATCTTCTTTAACATCAGGTTCCCTCTTGATGTATTTAGGTAAAGGAATTTTGCCATGCTGCTCTAGCACTTGATTAAAATCCCCCTCATGGAAGAAACGAACACATCGAGCGCCTTCAGGAAGAACGTCTACAATTTCACAAGAAAATGTTTCACTAAAAATAACCTTGGATCCAAGACCCAGTTGTTTTCCTGGCTTTACCAAAACCTCCCAAGTACCGTCGCTTCTTTGAGCCTTAAGAAAAACTTCAGCCTGACCACCAGTAAGCCGTTTCCCCAATAACCGAGCAGGAATGACCTTTGTGTTATTAAAAATAAGGCTATCTCCTTTCTGCAGGAAATCGGCCAATTCATAAAAAGGGATCTCACTTAATATTCCAGAACCTCTATCAACGACCATTAAGCGAGAATGATCTCGAGGTGTGCAGGGATGTTGAGCGATTAATTCTTGGGGAAGATCAAAATGATAAGAGGAAAGATGATAAGGGCTATTAGTCATAAGATTCTGTTTCTGGGGCCTAAAGGGCATTTGGGAAACCAAATGCCCTATAAAATATCTATTTAATTAACTCAATTGTGGCATTAGGAAATGCTTTCGCTAAGATTTGCGCAGCATTATCTCCTTTGCGAGCCATTTCTTCAGCCTCAAAGAGTGTAATGCGTGAAAAAATGGAGTTTTGTTGTCCTGACGCTTTTCCACCAGATCCAGAACCCCACTGAGCAGCAAAAGGTGTTAACACCTTTTCATAAGTACCTGTCCGACTTAAAATCATGCCACGGGTAGCCTTAATAGCCTTTGCCATCGGACTGTCTGAACGAATCTGAACATTCCCTTGGTAGCCAACGCGACTTCCTTCAACTGTCCAATAAGGATTTTTGGGATTTTCTGTCAGATAGTAAGCATGTGTCCGTGCAATAATAGCAACTGCAGCGAGCGCTTCCTCTGGCAGAGGTTCCACGAATTGAGGCTCCAGTATCACTTCTAAATATTTTTCTAGAGGAATCTGGTTGACGACACTCACAGTTCCACCAATATCGTAAACAAGTAAAGACCCTGGATAATCTGTTCCATCTACTGACAATATCGTTGTCAATTGATCTGGAACAACTTTTAATTGGTGAATACCAGGGAATTCTTCTCCCCATCTTAATCCGCCAGACATCGCTTCAATCGGCTTACGTTTTCCTAAAAAACGTGTGCTGATATGCGATTCGTCATGTGGATCGTACAATTGATATTTCCCTTTTACCTCGAGCATTATGCTGGGTTGGTCATGAATGACCAAGACATTTACCGCAGGAGGAGCTGGGGGACTTTGTTTCCATAAAATTTCTGTAACAGTTTCCCATATTCCTGCTTGCGCAGTAATGGAAAATGACAGGCTTGCAAGTAAAAGCAGATTACGCATGATCTTCATCACTTCTCCGTCCTTCCCTTTTTTAATTTTCCTAAGTGTTTGTAGGCAGATTCTGTTGCAACACGGCCTTTGGGTGTACGTTTGATAAACCCTTTCATGATTAAATAAGGCTCGTGCACTTCCTCTATTGTATTTTTTTCTTCTCCAATGGCAACTGCAAGTGTATTCAATCCCACTGGCCCACCATTGTAATCATCAATTAAAACTTCTAAAATTTTTTTATCCATTTCGTCAAATCCAATTTGATCAATTGCCAACATTTCTAAGGCTTTGATCACAATCGGCTGCGTAATGATGTTATTTGCACGCATTTGTGCATAATCTCGCACCCATCTTAAAAGATGGTTCGCTATGCGAGGTGTGCCTCTAGCGCGTTGTGCGATTTCCGCTAACCCTTTCTGATCGATTGTCATATGCAAAATTTGCGCAGTACGACCCAATATTTGCTCTAGAACTTTAGGTTCATAATAATCTAAGCGGCATGAAAATGCAAATCTAGAACGCATGGGAGATGTTAATAAACCGACGCGCGTAGTTGCTCCAACCAAAGTAAAGCGTGGCAATTTGATTTGGATGCTACGTGCATTTGGTCCTTTATCAATCATCAAATCCAGGACAAAATCCTCCATAGGCGGGTACAAATACTCTTCTATGGCTGGTTGTAAACGATGCAGCTCATCGATAAAGAGAATATCCCCTTCTTTGAGATTCGTCAAAACACCTGCCAAATCTCCCGCTTTTTCAATAAGTGGTCCAGATGTCACAACAATATTCGTTCCCATTGCCTTAGCTAAAATATTTGCTAACGTTGTCTTCCCGAGCCCGGGAGGACCGCTAAACAAACAATGGCTGAGTGCTTCGCCTCTTTGTTTTGCCGCACCAATCAACACTTCCAACCTTTCTCGAATAGAATCCTGACCTGCAAAATCGTCTAGCGCTTGCGGTCTTAGAGGGACCTCAAAAGTAGTATCTTCCTGGCAAAACGAAGATTCGATATAGTTTTTTGTTGTCATCTTAAAAGAACATCAGCAATGAATTCAAAAAAATAATCGCCATTAAAATAGGAGCCGAAACTTTAAAGCAAAACCAAAAGTACGATAAAATCCAGGGATAACGCTTAAAAAACTCATGAGATCCCACTTTTAGCTCACTTAAAGCATTCCACACCCCCCAACGTCCGAGCAAGAGAATGAGTGCAAAAAACCCACCTGCAGGAATTAAAATATGTCCACAGATGGATTCAATAAAATCAACAAAGGGCAAACCAAAGAATGTCGTATTTTTTAATAAACTATACGACAATGCACTTGGAATACCGAGAAGAAATGCACCAATTCCACATGCCCAAACAGCAAGATGACGGTTCCATCCTTTTTCATCAATAAGATATGCAATTGTAGGCTCCATTGCTGAAATTTCGGATGTCAAAGCAGCCAAAACCACAATCAAAAAGAATAACACACTCATCAAATATCCTCCTGGGATTTGACTTAACACCCAAGGCAAGGTATGGAAAAGCAACGCAGGCCCAGAGCTCGGCTCAACACCCGCGGAAAACGCAATTGTAAAAATGACCATCGCCGCTATAATCGAGACAAAAGTATCCATCAATAAAATAGGAACACAACTTTTGACAATATTCTCCTCTTTTGAAAGATAACTTCCATAAGTCACCATCGTCCCTTGCCCGACACTAAGAGTAAAAAACGCCTGTCCAAGAGCTGTCAAAAGAACAGCAGGAGTGAGTAAACTCCAATCGGGACTGAATAGGAAACGTAATCCATCTTGTGCGTTCGGTAAAGTCAGTCCTTTTAGAACAAGAAGAATCAAGACAACAAAGAGAAGCGGCATTAAAAACTTATTCCATCTTTCAATTCCTCCTCTAACACCTAGATAGAGAACCGTGCTGCAAATCAAAATAAAAAAGAAATGAAAGGAAACTCCCCACAAAGGGTTTTGCATGAGGGAAGTGTGGTGAAGTGCAACAGCCTCAGTTGAGGCAAAAGAAGATAAATTTCCTTTTACAGCTTCAATGAAATATCCAAAAATCCATCCGGCAACAGCACTATAAAACGAACTCACAATAAAGCCGGTTAACACAGTCATTTTCCCAGGCCATGACCAGATTTTCGATCTACCTAATTTCTCGAATGCACCGCTGGGGCTCGTTTGCGTGGCACGCCCAATCAAAATTTCCGCAATAAAAACAGGAAATCCAATCAACAACAAGCTTAAAATATAAACAAAAATAAAGGCAGCTCCACCATGTTTACCGACGAGATAAGGAAATCTCCAAATATTCGCTAAACCTACAGCAGAGCCTGCTACCGCAAAAATAAAACCAATTCGTGATCCCCACGATCCTCGAACTGAAGCGCTGTTCATGTGCACCTCTATTAAAATAATGAATGAATTGGTGTTTAAGGATACACTTTTTATTCATATTAAATCCAGCAGAGATCTTGATCTATTCTTGTTAAAAAAAATCGAAAAAAAATGTAGAATAAATTTATGGTCCAATTTTAAATATTTACAATTAAGGGAGGTTTTTATGATAAAAACTCGACACATTTTTCCCCTTTTTGCGATTGCGGCTTCCTGTGTACTATTTAACCCATCTACACTCCGCGCAGCAAATATTTCTTCCGTACAAGCTCAAGCCGATGAACAAAATTTTTATAAGCAGATCGAAGATCTGATAGCAAAAGATCAAAAACATCTTCAAGAAGTTCAAGATAGAGCTTATAGCCGGACAGAAGCGCCTATGTGGGCGACTAAAGTAGAGCTCGAGCAAGCTATCATCATGCTAGACGTTAAAAAGGTCCTTTACGCCAATTTTAAAAATACACCTGCCATCCAAAGTCCCCTAGTTCGAGAAAAACTCCTTAGCTTAATGCGCAAAGATAATATTACCATGAGCGATTTAGCTGAACTTCAGTCACTTACAGAGCGTGAAAAACAGCATTTAAGAGATGAAAGCGCTCAAATTCAGAGCCAACAAACACAGCCACAACAGCCACCTGTCCCTGCAGGAAGTGCTCAATAACTTTTTAAGAGTGTCTTAAGAGATTGAGGCACTCTTTTACCTAATACTTTTTAATCGACCAAGACAGTACTCATCTGAAGCATTTTGCGATTAAGCATCGACTTTTCTTATCATTCCGCTTTTAAGAAGTAAGTAAGGAAATTTCAACATTTAATATTTTACATTTGCATAAGAAATAAAACATCGAAGACGAAAGTTGTAAAATGAAAATACTAAAATTAGTTGAAAATAGAGAAAATATCGATCCTGAATTGGAAACAACCATTCAAAAAGGAAAATGGTACCATTATTCGCGCATTTGCTTTGTTAAAAGTGGTACAGAATCTGCGATTGCCTCCCTCAATATCTTTGAAAGAGCTTTGGCGTCTTTATCAAAAATTGTACACCTCGATTATAAACAATTCGCTGTAAAAAGAGCGATTCAAGGCATGCGGGAGAAGGAAATAACCAATACCACCCAAGCTATATTAAGCTCCACCATGAGTACATCTGTAGAGCCACGGCAGGAGCCTCAAGCTTCTTCCCTTTCCCCTATAGAGGAACCGGTCCCAAGTAGACCCATCTATCTCTCATTTTCTGCTTATCGCCAGGAGAGGGAAGATCGAGGAGAACCTGTCGATCTCATTGTCGGTCGTGGAACACAGCTTGAAGCTAGACAAGCGACACAAAAGCTTACAGAACAGCGTTATTTCCGGGGGACTGAAAACAAGCCGTATCACCCCTATACGATCGATATTAATCCAGATCTACGTCTTGATTATAAAGCAGCAATAGACAATCTAAAAGAGATGGCTTACTTCCCCGATGAGAGTGTAGACGATATTTATGTAGAACGGATATTTCCAACGACCATTTTACAAGACATGCGTCTTTTTGTTAACGCAGCCCGTATTCTTAAAACGGGCGGCACACTGTTAGCCGATTTTAATGACGGAAGACGCTCGGAAGAGGTACGCAAGAAACAGGTAGAAATCTGGCAAGCTATTTTTGATGAATATCAAATTCCATTTGATATTCAAGCAGACCTCAATAACACGCATGCAAGAAGTGAATTGAATTCTCAGAAATTTGTGTGCACCAAGAAAGCTGATTTTGACCCAACATTTATCATGTACAAAGGGCGGCTTGGGCAGGCTACTCTTAAACTAAAAGGTCTTTTTAGAGAAAACAAACTGAATTTCTAGTGAATTTTAAAATAATGCACAATTGCTGGGGGAAAATTTCTCCAAACATGCACATGACAGAATTCATAGGATTTAGAAAAGTTAGAAATTAGCTTGGACGTTTTTAAAAAATTTTCCCTTGTTTTAGATCCGACTAAAATTTTTTTAATTTCTGGAATTCCTTGATACTCAAAATAAGTAACGATTCCACTTTTTTTAGTTAAAACTTGGTATTGCAAAAGAACAGCCTCCACAATAGACGGATCAAAAGCATTCAGGGGCAATCCAGAAATGATCACATCATAAAAAGCATCTTTGTGCCAATCAAGAATCGAGCAATTGCAAATATGCACATTCGATTTATGAGCATATTTTTTCTCAAGCAACTCGCAAAAAACAGCATCGACTTCCACAATATCTAAATGATCCTGTGGACGCATTTTCTCCAGAATAACATCTGTAAAAACACCCGTCCCAGCGCCGGCTTCAAGATAATGGAAAGCTTCTTGCCCTTCACATTTTCCTACATATTTAGTCATGGCTTTGGCAAGTTGATCTGAGCTAGGGACAACGGCCCCGATTTGATGCGGTTTTTTAAAAAAATTGAGAAAAAAAACGAAGGTGTCAGACGAAAAAAAATTTTTCAACCAATTAAGCATAACACCTTCATTTTTTTTTAGTCTCCACTCTCTTTTAAAAAAGCAAACGCCGCTCCCGTTGCAAGGCTTAAGAGGACCATAAAGCCTGCGGGCATGAATTTCATGGAAAGGGAAAATCTATATAAAAAGAAGAGACCTAAAAATGTGATTAAAGCAATCGCCAAATAATAACCTTCTCTTCTACTTTTCCACATGAGCCAACCAGCGATTCCCAATAAAATGGCAAATCCCGCCGCCATAAAAAAAGAGACTAAGCTTTGAGCTTTTATATATCCAATAATTCCTCCGATTAGCACCAAAAGTGCGTATATCCAAGTAATCGAGGCGTGAATATTCATTAGAACACCTATTTGATTTAAAATATTTCTTCAAAAAAATTGCGCATAGACCTCCATGCGCGTTGACTAGACTTTTCATTGTAGACAAGCCCTTGCTCATAATCCTTTAAAGCCGGATTTGTAAAAGCATGGGAAGTGTGTCCATAGATGTCCATTTGCCAATCGACGTTAGCATCATTCAATTCTTTCTGAATCGCAACAATATGTCCAGGAGGAACCAAAGGATCTTCATATCCATGCAGAATTAATAAAGCCCCTTTAATTTCTTTTGCCAAAGGCTCAATATGGGCTTTATTTCCTCCTAAAGTATCTCCTAATACACCGTGAAAGCTTACAGCTCCAACAATATCAGCCCCACTTCTGAGGAGTTCAATAACAGTTAGACCACCAAAACAAAACCCGATCGCGCCTACTTTATCAGGATCTACCACAGCATATTGCTTAACAGCCTCTACTGCAGCTCGAATTCTTTCACGCAATGTTTTACGGTCAATAAAAAGAGGTAACATTAAAGCTCCAGCTTCCTCATCCGACTCCGCAGTTTTACCCCCTCCAAAAACATCCGCTGCAAAAGCAACATATCCTAGGTTAGCCAGCTGCCTGGCTTTTTCACATTCAAATTCTCCTAGCCCTTTCCAAGCATGTGCAATCACAATCGCAGGCCTCTTGGCTGCGCTTGCATTATCATAAGCTAGATAACCTTTCATTTTGAAGCCACCTACTTGATAAGACACAGCTTCTTGATGCATATTTTCTCCTTGAATTAGAAAATTAATTCCTTTTTCCAAGAAAGTAGGAGTCTGGATATTTTTTCCGCAATATCTATTTTTCAAAGGGCCCATTATGTTATGATTTGCGATCAAATTCAAAAATAGGTTCTATTATGACTCATTCTCATCCATATATTCCCCCAGAAGGTCCTCCCCAAGATATCCGCTTAAATCCTGAAATTTATACCAAGATGGGCCAAGAATGTATTTTCAAAATGCTTGAAGATTTTTATGCGGAATTGGAAAAATCAAGTATTCGCCCACTTTTTCCAGAAAATATGCAGGAAGCTTCGAAAAAATCCGCCGCATTCTTTGTTTTTTTGCTTGGAGGTCCCCCTCTCTATCAACAGATGTATGGGGCCCCGATGATGCGAAAACGACATCTCCCCTTTGCGATAGATGAACAGGCCAGACAAGTTTGGCTAAACTGCTTTAAAAAAATTTTAATCAATGCGGAAGATAAATATCATTTCCCGCCTGAACATCTCTTTAGTTTTGTCCATTTTTTAGAAAAATTTTCTGGTTGGATGGTTAATAAAAAAGAAAACTAGCGCATATACTAAAAATCTAAAAATATAGTATATTAATAAATAAAAGTATTTTGAGAGATAATATGACACCTATTATAAATTTTTTTAGGGAAGCAGCCTACTCTGACCATACATACCTCAAAGTAGATAAGCTGGGAGAGCTTTGGACTGTGCAAAATAAATCTGAAAGATCGTCTCTCAGAAAAATTTCGGCATACGCAAAAAAAATTCTAGAAAATTCAGATATCAAATTAGAAGATCGTAAGCAGTTAGCTGTTCATTTCAAAAAAATCGTGGAATCCTTTGAGAATAAGAAAAAAAGTACGCCCAAAATTCTTTTTTTGAAAAAATGGATTAGGAATTTAATCAAAAAGTACGAATTGGAAAAATCCTATAAAATTTTGAGAACCTTTGATCCTTCTTACACAAGAATTAAAAAGAAGAAAGCTAAAGAAATTTTAGCGCCTTACTTTAAAGATAATAGCGAACAAGCTGTAGACTTTTTACAAAAAGCTCCAATTGGGACATATGCTGTTTGGCAGCAAAATAGCAAGAATTTGATGCTCGCATTCCGAATTCCCTCGTCAAAGCACGGCTTAGTCATATCCCAGCCAGTGCCTTTAAATGCAAATTCACCAGCTGAAATCGAGCGTTTGACTACACCGCAAAATCAATTTAAAATTCTTGAAACAAATGGCATAGCTTATCCGACAACTCTCCAAATGCATGAAAATCTTCCTCTAGAAACTGGATGTTATAGCGTATTCAAAACCAAGGGTTATGATGTTGATTATATCATGATCGTCAAAACTCAAGATGGGTTCGTACAGTTCAATTTAAAAAATTCCGAAGATGAGAGCCTGTTTCAGCAGATTGAAAAAAATCTAACACCCGCGAGGCTAGAAAAAGCTGAAGCCCAAAAAGCTAATGATATTTATGTTGCAAATCACAAAAATCACATCGGATACGCAAAAATAAAAATGCTTGAAGACGGACAGTGGGAAGCTCGCATAAAAATGGATGCAAGTAACGATTACCTTCTTGTTAAGGATACGGAACAAAATGTAACACGACTCAAAACTGAAGCTGGTTTTCGTCTATTTTTGCACGAAAAAGGCTATTTTTTTGACAATGAGGAAGACGCTAAAGCATATTACAAAGCTAAAAATAAAGATCTCGAGTTTGTTTTATGGGAGAATAAGGATAAAACAATCTCCATGTGGCCCCGTTTAGTTTTGACTAACTCTCTCGAACACAAACCTTATATCATCCTAGAGCATGAAGATATCCGAACGGGTATTCAACGCGTGTTTAATGAGTTTTATGATACATAATTTTTATTGAAAGCAGCCAGGGCCATACCTTCCTTCGTTAATAAACCTCCGTGCAGTACCATCCATATAGATTAGTTAAGAACGTATTCTCAAGCAAAAATACATGGTTTTATAAAAAAACTAAGCATGAAAATTTTAATTATGTTAAGGTATTCTAACGTCAAAATGTATTAATAAGGAATTATATGACATCGATTCAAGACACATTATATTTTTTTAGAGCCGTCACAAATTCTTATAAGACAACAAACCACCAATATCTCAAAGTGGATCCTAAAAGTGGAAATTTTCAGTTTGAAAAAAAATCCAAGCGATCATCACTCAGAAAAATCTCAGCTTATGTAAAAACAATTTTAGAGAATCAAAATGTCGAAATTCAAAAACGTAAGCAACTCGCCTCTTATTTTAAAATAATCGTGGATTCCTGTGAGAATAAGAAAAAAAATACGCCAAAAATTCTTTTTTTAAAAAACTGGATTAGCAATTTAATTAAAAAGCACCAAATCGCTAAATCCAGAAATATTTTGACAAATTTTGAGAATTCATATGCTTCGATGCCAGCAACTTCTCCCTTTTTAAATGAACTTTCAAAATCTCCACATTTTAAAAATAATAAAGATCAGGCTTTGGACGCCTTAAAAAAGGCGCCTATAGGAACGCACGTCATGTGGCAAAAAGAATTAAATACATTAATATTTGCATTGAGCATCCCTGCTTATGAAAGTCCTATAATTACCTCCAAATCCATTGACTTAGATGAAAACGCTCAGACAAAAATTAATCGCTTAGCAGCTCCTGAAAATCAATTTGAAATTCTTTTAAATAATAAAATGGCTTTTACTTCAAGAGAAGAACTCCAGAAAAAAATGCCTCAGAAAAATAGAGCGTATGCCATCTTAAAAACAGATAATGACACTGATTACGAGATGGTCGTAAAAACTAAGTACGGATTTGCAAATTTTACATTAACCCCTTCCGAAAACGAAACGCTTTTTGAGCTTATAGAAAAAAATCTCATCCCTGAAAAATTAGAAGAAGCTGATATCGAAAACTTAAAAAGAAACGATGATATGATCAGTAAAAACAAAAATCACGTCGGGCATGTTGCAGCAATACAAAATCCGGATGGTTCCTATTTAGTTTGCTTAAAAATTGATAAAAGGAATACCGACCATATGTTTGGGAATTCAACGGCAGAAAAAGTGAATGACCTGAAAACAGAAGCAGGCTTTCGTCAATTCCTAAATGATGAAGGCTACTTTTTTGCTAGTGAAGAAGAGGCAAGAGCGAACTGTAAAAAAAACGAGTTCGTGTTATGGAAAAACCAAGATAAAACCATCTCCATGCTAGTAGAAGACCCTGAAGGTCAATCTTATCTCATCTCAGATAACGAAGATATTCGATTGGGCATGCAAAAAGCATTTGAAGAATTTGAAAAAGTATCCGAAGTATTTTATGAAGGATGATTTTCTCAAAAACCCAACAGCTTTCTGGAGCTGTTGGGTTTTATCTTGTCAATGTGCTAGATACTCTTTTAACATCTGGCTATTGAGAATCTGATTTTTTTTCAAATCGGCAATCGTTTTTAAACCCTTATTTTTCAACTTTTCCAGTATCCCTTGCCCGCCTTCATATTCCGTATCGCTTATTTCCCAGAAGAGCAAAATCGTTCCCACCGAACTTTCTAAGGTCGTTTTATCTAAATGAAATACCCGATTATAAACCATCTGGTAAAGCGAATGCTCAGCTGCAAGACTGCACTCATTTTTTTCTAAGCGACATTGCAATATTTTATAATCGTTTTTAAAATCTGAAAATTCTCCCCAGTCACCCGGAATCCCTTCCAATAATTCAATAACAGCGTGTAAGGCTTTAAGAGTTTCCTTGACATGAAGAACTAAGGCCTCAATTTCTCTCAGATCGGTCTGCTCAATTTGACGGCTCTCCAATTCATCTGCGAGATGTTCAAATAAAACATCTACCTTTTCTTTAATCGTCGCCAAATCTGCCTCAAACGCTTTTTTTTGATGCTGAATAAAGATGCTGATTCGGTTTTCAATTTTCAATATCTGTTTGAGCTCTGCGGTAAAAGCAACCAATTCCTCTTTTGTGAGTTGATTAAATAGCGTCCACCAAATTCTTTCCGGCACGGATAAGCAAAAAAAACCGATATCTTCTGAATGCTCTTTCAAGCATTCCCTTATGATTTGTTTGACCTGCAAGGCATTGGCATGCTCGGCAAACGCCTTTTGCTCTTCCTGACTATACGTGTAAATATGCATCATAAAAGGCAGGGTTTCATTCACGCTTCTTTGCACTACCCCCGCAAAATACATTTCCGATTTTTTTTCTTGGGAAAAATTGATTATACGACTGACAATTTCATCAAAATGTGACAGCTCTTTACGTAAACTTTCCGTTTTTTCTCTTTCTTCTAATTTTTTTAACAGAAGTGAGGAGGTGGGCGAATTAAATAGAGCCTTAGCCAATGCCTCTAATTTTGAAAAAATTTCGGGCTCAAAACGCTTTTCATATTTTTCATCCAAAAGAGTGTTCCATTCCCTGAATCGTCTGGCCAGCTTGACCGAAATCGAACCATTATCCTGCACTTGTGAACTATCCTCCACAAAAAGAGATTCCGGGGGAGAAGCTTCCTCAAATTGCAATAGAGAAGAAAACTTGGCTTGATAATCCAATTCGAGAGAAGATAAAGAAGGTACTGTCATAAAGGATGCTCCATGTAATGTCACATCCTTTATTTGTAGAGAATTTGATCTTATTTTTGCAAAGAAAGAATTTTTTACAACTAACAGATTCTCATGCCTTTTCCCAATAATCATATATGGTAACAGGGTGCTCTCCGTTCATTTTTTACATACTACGCACAACGCTCCTTAATCTCCTTGACTTGTCCTTTTTTAAGAATGACTTCTACACCCAATTCATTTTGAAGAAGATTTTTACCTTCTTGTAATTTGTTTCTATCCTTGAAAATATTTAGCCAATTTTTAATGAGTTCGTGACACCTCAGTTTTTCTTCAGTCGTTTTCCTGAATGCCATAGATTTCACAATGAACGTTAAAAAATATTTCAAAACAGCTATTTCATAACCAGGCAGTATTGTGATTCTTGAAAAGTTCCGCAAAAAGCGGTCTAAAAGATCATAAAATTCTAGCATATGATTCTCAAAAACACATATTTCAGGAATCTTCTCTCTATCCGTATGAGCCGCACGTCGCCCTCCGGATACATCAATGATTAACTTCATAAAATCCGAATAAAATACATCCACATTGGCATTTAATTGGCTCACATCTAGCTTGTCACCTTCATTTAAAAATGCATAAGAAATCCCCAAGCAAATTTTTGCAAAGTAACTTTTTCCCGAATCTGTTTGAAAGCATTTTTTGAAATAAAGCTCAGATTCGATTAAAGTAGACTTCATGGCATTAAAGAACTTTACTTTTGTTCCTTGGTAATCCTGAGTAAAAGAACTGTAACTTTCCCATTTTTTCCAAAGAATTTCGTAGCAATTCAATAATAACTTGTACCCATGCATATTGCGCTCCTTTAGTGGAATCAGAGCAATCATCTCTTGAACATAGTCAAGAGAAGCAAGAGAGATTCTAAAGGATTTATCATTTCCCCCCTCTGCTAACGAAACTAAATTTTCTAGCAATTGATACTCGATCAACGAAATAGCTCTTTCGAAATCAGGAGAACCAACCAACCCCTTTATCTTCTCAATTTCATTAGTGACTTCGATAAATTTTCTTTCTGCGATCATTTCACTTTCAGGTGAAAAAGCTTTTCCAATAGTTTTTTGCCAGTAGTTAATTTCAACCAATCTAAGTATTTCCTCATCAGGCGTGAAATCATTTCCTCTATTGTGAATCGTTTCAATAAACAACAAAGGGAAAAAAGCTCCCACAAAATTTGGTGATTTGTTCGCAGTGAAATCGATAAGCACTCGTTCTCCGAAGATTCGCATTTTTTCATAGAAAAACGAATAATTCCCTGTGAAAACTTTTGCACCTAAAGCTTTTTTGAGTAGCATTTCGCTTTTAGTCAAAAACTGGTTCTTTTCAAAATATTTAAAAATCATCTCAAAGGCATCTATGGAAATTTTTTGATTTATTTTATAAAACGCTTCTGGAACGTTTATGAATAAATCCATGTCTTCATTTCTCTTGACCGCATTTAACAGCAAAGCCAAACAATCTAAAAGATTTTGTCCGCTACCTTTTGATAAAGTCTTACATAAGTTGATTAATAGCCTTAGGGAACCTTGAAAATCAGATTTTTTTATTTTTAAAAGAATTGTTTCTTTCATCACCTCAGTTTTCTCTATTTCAGAAAGTTCAAATAAAGAGGCTTTGGGCCAATCTAAAGCATGATATAAGAACGTAATGCAGAGTGTCTTTTTATCCAATATATTCAATTCTTTTTTGTTTTCTGATGGATTTTCAAGTTGATTAAAATAAGATTGCATTTTTAGCAATCCTTGGGGTTTCAAAATATCTGCATATTTCCCAAACAATTTAATCCCTTTAACATGTGTATTAGAACGTGAGACTAAAAGAAAAACCGTGTTTTCCACAAGATTCGCTTTCATAGAATAAGGATATTTAGAATTTTGCATGCATGCTTTCAGATCTTTAACAAAATGTTTAACTAACTCCTGCAATTGAGCCCCAAACATTTTATTGAATAGGAGTTGAAAATTTAAAAAATATTCTTCAAACAAATCGTTAAGATAAAACGTTCTAAGATGGATGAAGAGATCTAGAGCTTTTTTGTGATGGCGAGAATCAGAGGCCTTTGCAAGTACGCGGAAAATATCCCGGATGATTTCTATTTTTTTGGAATTTGCTAAACTCAATCCTTGGGGCCACTCATAACAAGAATAAAAATGAAACATTACATAAGATTGCTGTGCAATCGGTGCCGTTTCCTCTACTTTGAACATGGTTGCTAAATCAATCTTGCCTCCTAAAAATTCATTTAAGTAGATATATTGACTTGTTAAAGCATTCATCATGTCAAAATATTTAGTTTCTTTTTCTGATGGATACCCTATTGAACCCATACGCACGAGCCCATTAAAAATAGGCTTTAATACGGCTAAAATAAGAATGTAATTTTTCTCTAAATTCGTTTTCATTAAAGTCGAATCAGAAAATAAAATATCTGCAAAATCAAAAATGCGTTCAAAGATTAAGGGATCGGAGACTCTTGGAATAGGCTCCTGGAGGTGTTTTTTCAGAAGTTGTTCATCTGAATTCAATAGTGATAAGAAAATTTTTTCGCTTTTGAGATGATTTGGCAGCTTTTCCCATTTATGCAGGTATTTCTCGTGCTTTTCCGATTGTCTAATCCATAAAATAAAAAAAGCATCCAAATAGCGCCAAAATTGCTTTTCTTTACTAATAAAAGAATCCTTATCAAAAAGGATGCGGGCAAATGCTTTTAAAGCATTTCTTTTTAAAAAAGCATTATTAAATTTCGAAAAATTATCATATAAGAAGTGTAACGATGTTTTGCAAGGATTATTCTTAAGTTGTCCAAGTATCAAATTGCAATTAAGTTCATTGATTTGGGCCCGGCTCAGAAATTTTTCTAAAACAGGGGAGCGAAAGAAATACTTTAAGAATGGGATAAAAGAATTCATCTTTATACAATTTAATAAAAAATGGTAAACATCTTTGCGATACAAAGAAAAAAATTGTATTTCTAAATTAATAAGCTTGCTTTTGATTTTTTGGTGGTTATGCTTAAAGCAAGTTTCCATCACATCATAAATAAGAGTCGCTTTCGGTTGCTTCAGGTAAGCATCCAAAGCTTTTCCAATTTCGACAATCACCTTATGAACTTTAAAATTCTCAATGGATGAACTACGATCTAGTGCAAGAATAAGATTTCCCTCATCCGCAGTAGTTGCCTCTCCTAAAAATCTCCTTTGGAGAGCCTGACATCCTTGTATAAACATGTGTTGTTCACCATGATTAATGAGCTCTTCAATTGATTCTGGAGGAAAATTTGGAAAGGAAGATTTATCATGAGAAACAACCTCATCTTTTTCAGAAATTAATTTAAGAAATCTACCATAAAATTCACTTTTTACAATTTCTAAACTACCATCAAAAAAAGAAGTGAGCCCAGTATCTTTTAGCCATTCTTCAGGAGAAAAATCTTTATCTTTCAAAATGAGTGGCATGCAGTCATTTAAACAGGACCATTTTTCCACTGGAAATTCTTTTAAAATATTCTCGTAGAGAACTTTTTTCTTAAATAAAGAGACAAATTGGCCGTTTATATTAGGAGATTCACAAAGAGCGATTTTTTTAATTAAATCTTGCCAGTACAGGGGATTTTTAACTTCAGTCTGTGAAATCAATAAAACATATGCGGTCAATTGAGCATGTTGAATGGGCGCTGGCATATGCATAAGATGTTTTAATAATTCCTCGACACCCCTTCCTATTTGTTGGATGATGTTCTCTTTTCGGCTAATGATGTCAAAAACAAGCTGGAATTGATTTTTTTCGAGACATTCGTCTATCAATAATTTCCAGATGAAATTTCCATTTTCATCCTTGCATCCTACGTCATAAAAACAATTAAAAATATCATGAAAATATTTGTCATTACTCCATAGTAAACTGCGACTCCATTCACACACAATTTTCATTTGGCTATGAGATAGAGAGCGACGAGCTAAATAAATAATCCAATGAACAGCAAAAGCTTTTTGAGAGTATTGTAAAAGATGGGATATCAGACGTTCAACAACATCAAAATCGAGGACGATTTTTGAATGATTTGCGACAATCTCTTTCCATAAATGATGAAAACCTAAAACCTCTTCTCGAGCAAGACAAGGGATCTTTAATAGAGTTAATGCTTCTTTTTCTAAGTACGCTTTTTTTTGACTTCCTATTTCGCGGAAACTCTCATAAGAGCCCAAAAGCTGCACAAGGTCAAAAAAAGTTTGCTTCTCTTCTAATGACAAACTAAAAACAATCAGCTGAATATTAAATACTTTAAAGATAGGCTCTAAAGATTTATCCTTTAGCTTGCAGCTAAGAAGCATTTTTATGCAATATTCAACTTCTATAGGATATTTACAAATTGTATCTTCTTCTAAAACCTCATCGAAAAAAGCCTTGAGCATTTCTGCGAAGTGGTTTGGAGTACGACTCATTGCAGTTTTTTGAAGACAATTAAAAATCCATACATTTTTTTTGTTAGTCTCCTTCTGCAAAAGATCGTTGAAATCAACGCTAGCTAGAATTTTGCAAATCGCATCTAACAATCCTCCCTTCTGAAAAAAGGAGTGAGAAGCAAGGACTTTAGAAAAGAAAAACTCTAAAACATGTTTGCCGGCTTGTTTGTCTTTTCTCATAAGAGGTAATACTTTTAAAATACCTTCAGCAGATCCTAAATACTGAGAGGCATTGATATCCTCCATGATTGCGTTTAACTGAATGGAGAGTAATTCCTTATGATTCAAGTAAGAAGAATAGGATTCAGACACCTGTTTAGCAACAACAACGCCTCTATCATCCGTGATAATAGCTAAAACAAGTCTTTTGATATGCTCAAAAGTAAGATCTGATTGAGGGAGTTTACATGCCTTATTCAAAATTTTGGTTCCGTAATCGATAGACCTTTTCTTTTCTTCTTCACTGACACTTGACTCTGCTTTAAGCAAATATTCAGCAAAACATAATCGATCTTCAAGTTGCCAAATTTGAAAAGTTTTCCCTTTATCCCACAATGCCAGGCTTTCCTCTATCTCTGCGTGTGTGATCAGTTCTCTTAACAGACTTCCCCATAGATTATTTTCAGAGGCGTTTAATATTTTTTTCTTTGTCAGTAAGCATAGTAGCGAGTGCACATATACCTTATAACCTGAATTAAAAAGGATGTTGATGAAAAAAATTAAAATGTCATCGAAAGATTTTCTAAGAGGAGGCAGACAAGTTAGTAATTTTTCATTTTCAAAGAGAGGTTCAGCCGACTTTAAAAAATCGTAAATCATTTGAGGAGAATGCTCTTTTAAAATCAAAGACATCTCTAAAAACAATTTCAAGCAATTATCGACTTCTTTCCAGGTCGAAAGATGAACATCTCTAAAGACTTCTAAAGCTAAATGGATGTTAGAGGGCATTAGTAGCCGGGTTAAATGCATCGAATTTATCTTCGATCTGTCTAGATTCCAAACGTCTACAGCAAGACGTTTAGGACGTTGATCGCCGATTGAAGCTAAAGTTTCAATCCAAGCAGAGAAATAGTTTTCTTGAGCATGTAAATTTCCAAAAAGTTTTGTAGAGAGATTTGCCCACGGCTCAATTGCTGAGTAAGCCAAGATATTTTCAAGTTGAAATTCTAAAAACTGTTTCCCCTCTTCATGACTCAACTGATGCACGGTTGGAAACCACTTGATAAGTGTTTGAAGATCAGCGGCTGTCGGATTGCATGTTTGGCATGCTGCTAATAAGTTGTAATTTAGGATCATTTCAAATGCACTTTTAGCAGATGCTTGTTTACAGATTTCGTCTAATAAAGGAATTAATAAGATTTCCATGTGCTTGACATAGCTAGAAAGCTGGGAGCCTTGTGAAGGAACAAAATAATTCTTCGGCAAATAAACTCGAAAAACGTTTTCCAAATAGCGATCGATTTTTTCCTCTTTTGATAAGAGTTCTAAGCAGATTTTGTAACCCTTTATTGGATCAAATCGAACAAATATCGATTTGATGCCTTCTTGGATCTTAATAGCAGGAATCCCTTCATACTTAGTTAAAAAAACCTTCATCATAGGATTTTGAAACTGCGGATTTTTAACACCGAGAGCCAGCAAGGCAAAGCACTGATGAATTTGCATCACATCAAGAAAAGAAATTCCCAATCGTACACCCTCATCAATCAAAGAAAAGGCCGAAAAAGAATCTTGGTGACAAGGATGGGAAAGAATGCTTTTATAAAAGGTATTTAAAGTTTTTCCGGAAACGTGTTCGCTAAGACACAGACAAGCATTACTAGCCATTGCAATGGCCATTTTCTCATCCCCTGGACAATGGTTTTTCAAATAATGTGAAATTTGAAGGGCATTTGTAAGTGTGATCTCTTCTGTTTTTCCCTTGATAAACCGATCGACAATTTGCCACGATAAACTTTTTCTCCCTTTCGCATCTTGTTGTGAATATTTGACACCGAAACCGTAATCTCGCCTTCCCATCGAAATCAGGGAAATGAGTTTGGAAAAGCTGTGTTTATTCAATTTTTCTAAATCGTGAATGTGCAAAATTTTTGTATAAAAATCAAAA
This sequence comes from Parachlamydia acanthamoebae, assembly GCF_000875975.1. Taxonomy (NCBI): domain Bacteria; kingdom Pseudomonadati; phylum Chlamydiota; class Chlamydiia; order Parachlamydiales; family Parachlamydiaceae; genus Parachlamydia; species Parachlamydia acanthamoebae. Next base: position 20,295 of record NZ_BAWW01000008.1, read on the forward strand.
AGTCCTTGTAAACCATCATCTGAAATCGTTTCACCATTTCGGATATAATGACCTCCACTCGGACAAATGAATCGGCTTTGTTTAAGCTTTTTGATTACTCCATCTCTTAAAAAATGATTAAGCGATATTTTTAATTCAGATTCTAAAAAACAGGCATCTGGAATAAGAACAAACGACAGATCACAATCAACTTCCTTTGAAATCCCGGAATTTGAAACATCGTATTTGTTCACCCAAGAAATTAATGAAAATTGGGAGTCGACAACATGAAAATGCTTTAAGCTCCTGCTTTGAACCCACTCTTTATACCGGGCATCTTTCACTTGAGTTTGTAGAAAGTTTACAACTTCTCTAGTAGATGCTTTTAAAATATTTTTGTTTTTCTGGTTTATAAAAATAAATTGATAGTCATCATCACAGTCTTTCTTTTGAAGTTCAGATAGTGTGTCTTCATCCAAATTTATTAATGGGTCTTTTGTAAAAAGTCTTAAGATTTTTACAAAGTAAGCTTCTCCAAGTATCTTCTTTTTTACCCCGCTTCCTATATAGGAAATCTGGATTTCATGAGCTTCTAAGTTTTGAACAATGTGACCAAACAGTGTAGTCATAGTAAATTTTTTAAAATCTAGCCCACGCACTTGTATTTGACAATTCAGCTGATCAAAAAGAGCTTTTAGTTCATTCGTTTCAAGAACCAAATCTGCGTAATTAAAATCTGTATGATATGCATAAGTAACCCATCCATACATGTCAATTCTACCCAAGCTTTTAAAAATCGCGATCATTTGATCGGCCGGAAGTTCGCAAGGTTCAAAATCGTGATAATGATCTTTAGGAACAACGGTAGATTCCTGATGACTGTCGGGAATATTTGAGTATTCATGTACAGGCGGTATTTTGGTAAATTGAGCAGCATCAAAAAGAGCTTGCACAGCTGGAATGAAAGGATTCATAGAAATAGTTAAAATAAAGTTGATTAAAAGTGCTTAATTAAGTTGTTAAATGAGAAAAATTGTATAATCATGCTTTGGCATATTTTTTCAAAAAAATAACAACAAACACAAAAAACATCAATGCTAATAAACTAATCTTAACACGCATTACACACACAAATATTTTTATAAATTAAAGCGTGACACTTTTTGCTGATCTCAATGTTTACTAAGTCATAAAAATAATTTCCTTTATTTACCGAGATATTAGGAGATAGCCAGATCTTTTAATTTTGCTTGCGTCCTCAATTCATCTCTGCTATGCTACAATCTTTTTAATTTAATTAATTTTAGTTTAATGAACGAATCCTCTCTTCCCCAAAAAACATTTAAGATCGCAACTTTAGGTTGCCGAACGAATCAATATGAATCGCAAGCCTATCAAGATCAATTAATTGCGCTAGGATATCGCCCCGCAAGAGAAGACGAAGAAGCAGATGTCTGCATCGTCAATACATGCACAGTAACTGAAACAGCTGATTTACAAAGCAAACATGATGTCCGACAATTGTCGAAAGAGAATCCACAAGCAAAAATTGTAGTGACCGGCTGTGCAGCTGAGCAAAATGCTCAAATCTTTGCCTCTATTAAAGGTGTTGAACACGTCGTTCTTAACAAAGAGAAAGATCAGCTCGTTCAAACCCTCTTTCCCGAGGAAGATGTTCCTGAATTTTCAATCAAAAATTTTGATGCCCACACAAGAGCCTTCGTGAAAGTTCAAGATGGCTGCAATGAATTCTGCACTTATTGCATTATCCCTTACGTGAGAGGGCGCTCTCGTTCTCGTACCATTCCTGAAATTATCGATGAAGTCAAGGACCTCATTTCCAATGGGTTTAAAGAGATTGTTTTAACAGGAATTAATATTGGCGATTTTGATGGAAACCCAGCCGAAGGAATGCCTCCTCATCGCTTAGTTGATCTTGTCAGAGCCGTCGATCAAGTTCCTGGCCTAAAACGCTTGCGTATCTCCTCAATTGACCCCGACGAAATTGATGATGAACTGGCAGATGCTGTTTTAAACGGAGCTAAAACATGTCATTCTATGCATATTGTTCTGCAATCAGGTTCTAATGTTGTTTTAAAGCGTATGAATCGCAAATACACACGACAAATCTTTTTAAATACGATTGATCGCCTTCGTCAAGCAAACCCCAACTTTACTTTTACAACGGATATCATTGTCGGCTTTCCGGGTGAGACTGAAACAGATTTTGCAGAAACTATGGAAATCATGCAGGAAGTGCAATTTGCTAAAGTACACATGTTTCCCTATAGCGAACGTAAACGCACACGTGCAGCCCTTATGCCTAATAAAGTTCCTCCAGATGTCATTAAAAAACGTAAACAGGAACTGTTGCGTTCTGCTGAACATCAAGCTTACTTATTACGAGAACGTTTCGTTGGTCAAAGAATGACTGTTCTAACTGAATCTGGCCACATTTCTCGTCCCGGCGAAATATCTGGCCACACCGAAAACTTTTTGAATGTTTGGATCACAGGGGATTTTCAATCAAATGAGCTTATCGAAGTTGATTTAGTTGAAAACACACCACAAGGCCTTATTGGAAAATTTGTACGCAAAGTCTAATCACATGAAAATTTCTATTGCTGAACGTTTACGCCCTTTTTCACACCTTCCTGGCACCTATTGCCTACTTCCTCGCACCTCCTTGCGATTTCATATTTTTCCAACTTGCATACAAATTGATTCTCTCGCAAGTGCTTCCCCCCAATCGATCGGGCATGTAAATTTACATTTAACAGGTCCTGTGGAAGATTTTACAGTTCAGCAAGATTTGGAAAAGGGAGAAATAAAAGTTTGGGGACACGCCATCGAAGGGTACTTTGAATATCATATCTTTATTGAGAATGATTCGATTCAAATCATTCAGACAAGAGGCTTTGAATTAAAATTTTCCCCTTCATTTGATTGCCAATCGGAAACAAATAAGATCACATTCAATTGCCCAGATCAAGTTAATCAGGCTTCTTCTTTAGAAAGACTCTCACTTGGCAATCATAAAGCACAGGACTGGGATTTGGTTAAAAGACGGGCAAATTTTACTGAAATTTTTCCCCATTGGTTTCGACTCGCTTCTTTACTTCCTTCACTGAATCTAAACGAAGACCAAACCCCTTCTTTATTGCTGAATTGCGAAAATGCGGTTCATCAACATCCCCCTGAAAAAATTCTGGAAGCATTTTACCCTCTTTTTGCTGCCGGATTGGAAGGCATTCTCTCTCCCCGTTCGATCGATTCTGAACACCAAGGGTTTAAGCTGCCGCCCGTTTCTGCCAACATTTCTCCCCTTCAGATTTTGACCAAGGGAGCTCAGTTCATTCGCTCTCTTTTTTTAAAGGTTGAACAAAACACCCTTTCTTTACTGCCCGCCCTACCCCCGGAGTTTCACAGTGGAAGAGCTGTTCAGTGGCACTGTGAAGGGATCGGCGAGCTTCATTTTGAATGGAGTAAAAAAACTTTACGTCGTGTGATCTTACATGCTAACGCAACACAAACACTGCACTTTTCATTGCAGAGCGAATTAAAAAGAATGCGATTGCGCACTTTTCATGCTGAAAAAGGAACCTTCATTTCCTGCCACGCTCCTCTTGATGTCCAGCAAGATCAACTTTATCTCTTTGATAATTTTCAGAGATAAGCTAATCTGCGACTTAAGCTAAGCAAATGGAAAAAGTATGGAAACGCACACATCTCCCCTTACCCACACTCAATTTGATTCATTACTTGCTGGAGAAGCCTTTGATCCCCACCAATTTTTAGGACTACACCAAGCTTCAGAGGATCAACAAGTCATTCGATTGTGGAGACCAGGTGCAAAGGAAATCCATTTAAAAATTCAAGATCAAATCATTCCAGCCGTACAGATCCACCAAGCTGGTCTTTTTGAATTAAAAGTGCCAAATACACTCCAACAAACAGATTATGAAGTCTTTCACCAAAATGGATTAAGCGGCAGCGATCCCTACACTTTTGCACCAACCATTGGCGAAGTGGATCAATACCTTTTTAGCAAAGGAGTTCACTATAAACTCTACCAAATTATGGGCGCTCGTTTGGCCGAGCATCAAGGACATAAAGGTACCAAATTTGCGGTGTGGGCACCATCTGCCCGCTCTGTATCTGTTGTAGGAGACTTTAATCATTGGGATGGTCGAACCAATCCGATGCGCGTTTTGGGTCAATCAGGAATTTGGGAGATTTTTATCCCTGGAATTGGAGAAGGAGAAAAGTATAAATTCGAAATACGTACTCAATCCGGAGAGCTGAAAATTAAAGCGGATCCTTTTGCTTTTAGGAGTGAGTTACGTCCCGCAACAGCCTCTATGGTTACCGATGTGGATCGCTTTCAATGGGAAGATCAACAATGGATGGAACAACGCATTCTGAAAAGAAATGATCCAAAACCCCTCAATGTGTATGAAGTCCATTTGGGATCATGGAAAACAAAAAATGGCTATTTTCTCAATTATCGAGAATTAGCTGTTGAACTCGCGCGTTATTGCCAAGAAATGGGTTATACGCATGTCGAACTTTTGCCCATTCAAGAACACCCCTTAGATGAATCCTGGGGATATCAAGTCTCCGGCTTTTATGCTGTGACAAGCCGTTTTGGAACACCAGAAGACTTTCAATGGTTTGTCAATCATCTCCACATGCATCAAATCGGTGTCATTCTCGATTGGGTCCCAGGCCATTTTCCAACCGATGATTTTTCTCTGGGAAATTTTGATGGCACCTCTCTCTATGAGCATGCCGATCCTCGACAAGGCTTTCATCCCCACTGGCACACCCACATATTCAATTTTGGCCGACATGAAGTATCTAATTTCTTAATTGCTAATGCCCTATTTTGGTTCGACAAAATGCACGTTGATGGACTACGCGTTGATGCCGTGGCCTCCATGCTTTATTTAGATTATGGACGCGAACCGCAACAATGGATTCCAAACCAATACGGTGGAAAAGAAAATCTCGACGCCATCGAATTTCTCAAACACTTAAATTCTATTGTTCATAAATTTTTCCCTGGTGTTTATACCATCGCTGAAGAATCCACCGCTTTCCCTGCAGTCACCTATCCCGTTGAACAAAATGGACTCGGCTTTGATTTCAAGTGGAATATGGGATGGATGAATGATACTCTTCGCTACTTTTCTAAAGACATGCTTTTCAGAAGTCACCATCACCATGACCTCACTTTTGGGCTTTTATACGCGTTCACTGAAAAATTTGTTTTGGTTTTATCTCATGATGAAGTGGTACATGGAAAAAATAGCCTGCTGGGGAAAATGCCCGGCGATCTTTGGCAAAAATTTGCCAATTTACGTCTATTATTCAGTTATACCATGTGTCAACCCGGCAAAAAGTTATTTTTCATGGGTGCCGAAATCGGTCAATGGAACGAATGGTCTTGCAAAAAGGAAGTCGAATGGGATCTCCTTCGGTACCCTTCTCATCAAGGAATCCAAACAATGGTAAAAGAGCTCAACCACTTTTATCTTTCTTCGCGAGAATTATGGGAAAAAGATCTCGACCATACCGGCTTTGAATGGGTCGACTTTAATGATACGAAAAATAGCGTGATTTGTTATTTGCGTAAAAGTAGCCAAGGCGCGCTGCTGTGCATACATAATTTTACACCGGCCTATCATTCCGATTACTTTATCCACCTACAAAACATCAGCTGGATAACAGAATGCTTTAATACAGATCATGAAAAATATGGGGGATCGGGAAAGCATAATCTCAATCCACATATTCACGTTGACTCACACGGAAAAAAAGTTGGAGTTAGTATTCAGCTTGCTCCCTTGGCAACCATGATTTTTCAAATTGGATTTTAGCTATCCTCTAGATAACCTCTGCTCAAATTCAGAAATTTAATTCATCAATTAAACGATTGATTTAATTAATTTTTTAATAATAAAACACAAGAAATGTATTTAAAAAAATTAAAGAACCTTGTATGATTAGTTCTTGCATCTAAATAAATCGTAATTCTCACAAGAAACTCGTTAATTAAACGGGTCAGTCCAGATGTCCCTTGATCTCAAGAGGTTCAAACAGGAAGCGCAACTCCTTTTGCGAGGAGGAGATATTACGCCTCGTAAAAAACCACCTAAAAGGAAAAATGGTTACAAAATGAATGACACAACATCTTCAGAAACCCCTCAATCGACACTTCTTTTTACCGATTTTGGCCTCAATGATTCCTTGTTGAAAGCTATTGCAGAAGCTAAATTCACGCAACCTAGCCCAATTCAAGAAAAAGTTATCCCCATTATTCTCAATGGACAAGATGTCGTTGCTCAAGCGCAGACAGGAACAGGAAAAACAGCCGCTTTTGGCCTTCCTTCCCTAAATCGCTTAGACAAAGCAGCTGGCGTCGGTCTTCTCGTCATTACTCCTACACGTGAACTTGCAGTGCAAGTGAGTGATGAACTTTATCGCTTAGGCAAATATTGTGGCATCCGCACAATCGCTGTTTATGGCGGACAATCTATCCAACGTCAAATTGATGGAATTGAACGGGGAGCTCAAGTCGTTGTAGCAACACCCGGAAGACTTTTAGATCTTCTTAAATCCAGACGCTTAAGTCACTTTTCTCCTCCTATCGTCGTTCTTGACGAAGCTGACGAAATGTTGAATATGGGTTTCTTAGAAGACATTCAAGAAATCTTCACATTCTTGCCAAAAGAAAGACAAACACTTTTATTCTCCGCAACAATGCCACTTCCTATTCAGAAGTTAGCAAAGACATTCTTGCGTGAACCAGAGTTCATTAAAATCACAAAAAAAGAGACAGCTAGCCAAAACATTCAGCAAATCTGCTATGTGATTCATGAATCAGAAAGAGATGATGCTCTCGTGCGTTTACTTGATGCGCAAGAAGAAGCTAAATCGATTATTTTCTGCAGAACTAAAAAAGATGTTGACCGCGTCTCTTCTTTCTTAACAAGCCGTGGTTATGGTGCAAGAGGATTGCATGGAGATATGGAACAACCTCAACGTCAGCGTGTTATTGATGGCTTTAGACAGAATGAGTTTCAAATATTGGCTGCCACAGACGTTGCTGCACGCGGTTTAAACGTTTTAGACGTCACTCACGTATATAACTACCATCTTCCATACGAAACAGAAAGCTATGTTCACCGCATTGGCCGTACAGGACGTGCCGGAAATAAAGGGATTGCAATTACACTTTTGAATCCTCGTGAAGTAAGCGGATTAAAACACATTTTCCGTGAACACGGTGGAAACATTGAGTATCAATCCATTCCAACTCTTCAAGACGTTAAACGCAAATTTGCAGAGAAGTTTTTGAAGAAAGTTCAACAACGTCATTTTGATCAAGAAGCACATGCCCTTTTGACAGAATTACAAAAAGAAATGTCTCTCGAAGAAATTAGCGTAAACCTTCTTTCATTGTTACTAGACTATAAAAAAGTCGAAGGTCCTGAGCATATTGGGATTCACCCCCAAGATATTGAAAGATCAGGTGGCTCTTCTCATCAAAAGAGAAAAAGAGGTGGATTTTCAAGAGATTCTAACAATCGATTCCGTGATAGAGGTCGTCGTCCCCCATCACGCTCATCTGGATCCGGAGCTCCTTATCGCTCACGTGAAGGCAAAAAAGCGCCTCACTCTTCCTAATCAGAAAAAAGCCAGGCTGAAATCCTCAGCCTGGCTTTTTAATTGAATAATCCGTTTCTTTTACCAATTCCATTCCCAATCCCAACAGTGATCTGTTAATATCACCCCATTACGCCTCACATTTTGCAAGAAAAGGGACGAGTCTTCGCAGATCGCACCTATTTTACAAAAATCTAAAGGAATTGAAACCGCAAAAATCCCTTGTAGCCGTATTGCATTAAACTTGTCATAACTTGCTTGCACACCAACAGATAAAATAGATTTCCAATCCACTTCGAGGCGCGCGTATCCTCCGCAAAAATGCTTGAAATTTCGCCGATAAAAATAGTAAGGGCCCGCTGCACCATATAAGTCAAAATCATAATACGTTAATAAAGGTTTCCCTATCTCAGCATCCAATCCTCTATAAGCATATTCTAATTTACAGCGGCTGGCATGAAAATCCGTTCCAGAATAGTGAAAAGAAAGACATTGATGCGAATGTACTTTTTCAGAAACAGGTAAATAGCCATTGATTCTAACATCAAAACAATCGCTAAGCATTTCAAATCCGACTCCCACCTGATGAAAACTGAATCTTCCCCGCCCTCTCAGATAGTCATAGTATGCATTTAAACCCAGTACACACCCATCAGATAACTCTTTTCGAATCCCGATACCAGTACTAGCGCCCCATTTACCATCATTAAATCGATATCCGTCCAAATCAATAAAAACATCCAAATCTTTGATTTCCACAGGCAAAAACACGTTAAAATCCAAATAATCTCGATCAATACGGATAAATCTTCCAGTCTGGTAGCTCACCCCCAGCCTTAAATCATTTAATTCAAAAGCGTTTATCTGAAAAATAAAGCAAAAGAAGCAAAGATACATCCATGAAGGACGTTTAAAACTCACAAGAAACCCCAATTATTTAGGTGTGGAATATTCACTCTATCGAAAGTACCAAAGCTATTGATATTTCTTTTGATTTTTTTAAGCAACGCAGTAAATTTAATTTTCAGAAGTTTAGATAGAAGAATTTTGCCATAAATGCAAAACGGCATAACTGCGCCAAGGTCTCCAAGACTGAGATAGGATTTCTGCTTGAGAAGCTGTGACGTTTCCTAAGCATTTGCGCAAGACAATGTCTTCTTTTGGAAAAGCATCTGGCCAGTGTAGGGCACGCATCGCAATATAGTGTGCCGTCCATTTTCCAATTCCGGGGATTTGGACAAGCTTTTGCATCGTTTTTTCAGGATGCACATCCGCATCCAGTTGCAAACGCCCAGATACAACTTCTTCCGCCAAGTGAATAATACTTTTACTACGAGATTGAATGATCCCAAGGCTGGCAAGCTCATCAACAGTGGCGATGGCAAGCCGCTGAGGAGTTGGGGAGAGATGTTTTAATTCAGGATAAGGTGTCTGAATTTTTTCGCCAAAAGCTTGAACTAGGCGTCCAGCTAAAGTCGTGGCTGCTTTGACGGTGATTTGCTGTCCAAGAATTGTGCGAACAGCTAATTCAAATCCATCAAATGCCCCGGGAACGCGTAAGCCTGGATTAACATTAACTGCTTCGGTTAGCCATTTATCCTGCCTCAGATGTGTAGAAATCACGTCTGGGCGGGCATTCAGATCAAAGACACTACGTATTCTTCCTAACAAAGCCGGTAAAATGGGCAAGAGGGAATGCGAAAGTTCAAAAATCAGAGATTGTTTTTCTTCCGCATGAGAGATTTGAATCCAGCCTTTATTTTTTCCAAGCTGAATTGTACGCAAATACCGATCACCCTCAATGTGCTCTACCCCTTTCATCAAACGAACACGCAAAAAATTGATCACCCCTTTCCAATCATAGGGAGGACGATAGGTCAATTGCAGAATCAACGTATCCACACCCGCCATTTCAGGCCTCTCCTCGATGGCCCTGCGCAATTGGGAAGGATTCATTTTATAGCGAATTTGAAAAGCATCATTAAAACGTCTAATGCTTGAAAATCCACTTGCAAAGGCAATTTCGGTAATTGACAGGGATGTGTCAGTCATTAATTGTTTGGCTAGCAATAAGCGGCGTGTTAAAACCAGCTCCATAGGAGAAACGCCATATTCTTTTTGAATGATACGTCGAATGTGCCGAGAACTTAGGTGAAAAAAAGCAGCAACCTCTTCCAATCCGTGCTCTTCCTCAAGCATGCTTTCTTCAAGATGATAAACGATCAGATTAGCGATTCGTTGCGCCTCATCAATTGGAGCATGGCCTGGAGCCATTTCAGGCCGACATCGTAAACAAGGTCGAAAGCCTGCTTTTTCAGCAGCTTCTGCTGTTCTAAAAAAACGACAATTTTCCTCTTTGGGTGTTTTTGCTGTGCAAATCGGTCGACAATAAATGCCTGTCGATGTGACGCCCATGAAAAATACGCCATCAAAACGAGGATCTCTCGCTAAGTAGGCTCGATATAATTGGTAATTTTCTTGTTCCATTCTTTTATTATAATGCGTTGCATCAAATAGAACTAGCCGTTTTCGGACAGCTAAATTAAAATCATTAATGATGAAATAGATATAATTCTCTAACAAGTTATTATTAGGGAATTGAAAAAAAGCCGCTAGAAAAAGAACCAGCAACCTTTTAAAAGAACACTAGGCAGCTTCTATCACTTTGCGCTCTCTCCAATTCCCATAATAAAAACGATATAACGGAATAAGCAAAGCGGTAAAACTATAAAAAACCCAAATTCCCATTGCCATCTCGACAGACACGTGGTTTTGTACGATCCCCACATAAGAAGGAAGCAATAAAAACAACCAAACTGCAATAACACCTGATACCATTAAAAAGAATGTGTCCCCAGCACCGGAAAGGATACCCGAAAAAACCATGCGTAAATCTTCGAGGTACAAATAAATGCATGTGCAAACCAAGCCAAAACGGAGTAAAGGCCTAAGGCTTTCTAAATCAGCCAATTGACTTGCCCCTTCAAGACTTTCAGGATTATGTAAGAAGCAGCTAATAATGAAGTCTGGAAATAAAATTAATGGAATACAAGTAAACAAAAAATAACCAGAAATGATGCATACTCCAGATCGCATCAGTTGATTTAAATGTTCCGTTTTTTTAGCCCCAATTAAATTACCTGCAATCGAAGCAATCCCTTTTTGAACCCCACACCCCACAAAGACAAATAAAATGAGAATGCTTTGGCAAATACCTGCAACGAGGATGTGTGTTGGGCTTGCATCGCGCATCATGATATAAAAAACACCCCATCCGCCAATTTCAAGAACGATAAATAATGTTGTGGGCAATCCGATTTTAATACAGTCCCAGAGAAGTTTAAAATCGATTCTCCAAGCAAAAGCGTTAAATATTTTTTGGTTACTTGCTCTTAAGAAACACCCCAATAAAATTAAACCTTGGGCAATCCAGCTGATTCCTGTCGCTAAAGCAGCTCCCTTGACACCCATTCCTTGAAAATCCCCCCATCCAAAAATAAATAAAGGGTCTAAAAAGATATTGGAAATATTTCCTACAATCACAACTTTCGTGATGACAGCGGTAAATCCTCGTCCAATATAAAAACCAGAAATGGATCCAATCAACCCTAGAGCAGGCCCGAATAAAACAAGCTTAGAAAAGTATTCTTTTTCAAGAGCCCCCTGACTAGAATTGCCAAATAAAATATCCCCCCCAAAAAAGGAAAGTGGAATGAAAAAGACGAAGGAGCCAAGCGTAATCCAAAGAACCTGCCAAATGACTTTTCCAATCTGGTCGTAGCGTTGGGCTCCATTATATTGAGCGACCAAAACGCCACCCATTTCACAAAGGGTTTGGAGTCCATAAGTAAAAGCCATCGCAATTGTACCAGAAGTCACCGTACTATTTAACGCATCGGTTGAATAATGGGCGAGGTAAAGCCTATCAACGAAGGTCATTAAAACTACGGAAAGCCACGAAAACATGAGAGGTAAAGAAGTCTTCCAAACTTCTTTTATATTTCCGGAGGAATAAACGATATGTTGGTGTGTCATATTCAAAATGTCCATTTGAATTTCTAAAGATTAAGAAAAATAAGAAGTGAGATATTTTGAATTCAACCTCTTATGAAAAAACAGCTAAAACTGCAAGTATAAAAATAGCAATAGATTGCTAATCGATTAGAAGCTTTTCATAAGAGACACCAACCAATAAATAGGTCTAAATTAATTTGAACTAATTAAAACATAGTAGTTCATTAACTTTCAATAAAAAAATCTTTGGCAATTTGTTAATGTATTTAATCAAGTTTTTTTCCTTGAGAAAATTGTCTTGTCCTTTTCAAAGTTCCATCAGAAAAGTAAAGACGCACTTCCCCATCTAGATGACCATTTTGATAATGAATGCTGGATTTCAGCTTTCCTGACTCATAATAATATTCCTGTAACAAATGCCATTGCCCTCTTCGGTAGCGCTGAATGCTGTAAAGTTGACCTGAAGGATAATACCAAAAACTTTTACCCTCTTGCTTTCCTTCATAAAACCAACTTTTTGCTAAAAGCTGACCAGTCTCAGAAAAAAAACTTGAGGGTCCATGTAAAAAGCCCTTTAGATAGTAACACTCCATCTTACTTTTTCCGTCAGGATATAAAAGAAGAGCTTGTCCATCTCGCACCTGGTCTTTTTCCAAATAAAATCCACCACTGAGATCCATCTGTATGGTATGCGTTTGCACGTATTGTCCAGGAACTGGATTCTTGGGAATTAAAACAGGACGAAATTCGACTTTAATATCTAACTGCAATTCAGAATCCTGAATTACTAATTCCGTTTCATTAAATTGATAGTTCTCCATTATTCCGCCTTCCGATTCGCTTCTTTGAATCCCATGCACATCAGTTCTAGGTTTGCGCTTGCCACATCTTTCAAAAACGTAAGTTTTTTCATTGAAATATGAAGAACCTGTTGCTTTTTCTTCCATTCGTTCTCCTTGGAAAGCTTGAGCAAACGCACTTCATGATTGAGCATGCGAGAATAGACCTCATTAAAAATAGCCAAAATATATTCATAAGCTGGTTCTTCGGCCAAATCGGTTTCGGCGAGGGCTGCTCGCCCGCTTTGCATCTGGTGGGGAACCTCATGCCCTTTCTCGATTTTTTCACTTAGTTCTTGGGCATCTTGAATTAATATGTCTAAATGCTCCACACAATTTCTTAAACTGGTTTGTATTTCCTCGATTGCCTCCCGCACAGCCAGCTCTGTGACTTGAGGCATTTGACTGTTTTGAATTTCACCAAAAATACGATCTTTTAGATTATATCTTGTTTTCAAATACTTCTCTGCAATATAAGCCAAAGACTGATTTTGAATGCCCTCAAAACCAAGTCCTCCTTCAGTTGCATTAAAGAAGGCCGTTTCGGGGTGCTCTTCGGCAAAACTTGCAATCCAATCAGACTCCGCTACCCATTTCCACATCGTGTAAATGGGTTTTCCAAAAATGTCTTTTTTCAAAAAGGCGGCATTATCAAAATCTTCTGTTTCGACAATTTGTTGTGGAGTCACTTGGGCATCTTTTAACACTCCATCTGCATATGCTTGTAGATCTGTATAAGCTAAATCCATTCCAACGAAGATGATGGGATTGCATCCCATGGCATGTGCAATTTGAGTAGAAAAATTGACCACATTATGTCCTTCATCAAAAAAGGTGGTGTCTAATCCAAATTTTTCTTCAAACCATTCTGAAATATCATAGCCTCCCGACCCTGTGATGTATAACCGAGGACCATGAATTTGCTGAAAAGCTCCGTAAAATAAACGATTGCGGTAGAAAAAAGGGACTTCATAACCTTGGTGTCGATTTAACCGCTCATATTGTTCAGCATTGGGATCAATCCCTGCACCCAAATGTGGAGTAATTTCCGCAGCATCCAGCGCATTGAGTGCCGATCCACCAGCAAAAATCAAGGCACGATCAGAAAGCCCTTTCAATGCTTCCAAAGAATGCTTTAAAGAAGGCCCTGCCCCGCAAATAATGGCGGGTACTTGATTGAATTTGCCGAAAAAACAATTACCATAATAAGATTCCGGAAGCATCAGCATGTTTGGATAAAAATTCTTAAAAAAGCCTGCCCCATATAAAAGATATTCTTCAACCAAAGCATCTTTGACCGTGGCATCATAGACAATTTTGTGATGCAATTCTATATACTTTTCCTGGCGCGCATTTTGATAAAGCAACAAAGCTGAAACTTGCAATCTAGCCAGCACAAAATTCCAATAGAGGGCATCCAAAACTTCCGACTTTTCTGTTAATTCTTCAAAATAATGCAATGTGACTTGTGGATCTTCAAGAAGAGCCGTACCTCCCTCTGTTTCCAAAAGCCGATAAATAACTTCTAGATCATCTTCAAGAAAAACCAAATGTCGATGCGGATCAAGATGAAGCCATTCTTTAGCAGCTTCATAATAATAGCCCAAACCCACACCGTAGACATACAATACGCGTACATCTTTTTGATTGATTGTTGAAAACCATCCTTTAGCTTCTTCAAGAGGGTTCAGAGGTGAATGGTAATGGAGCTCCCCTCTCTTTAAATTGAGCTGTCCATTTTGAGACTCACAAAATTCCACATTCTGTGGCTCTTGATAGGCAAGTAAGCGCGCAATACGAGGCTCTGTCTGAGACCAGAGTTCAATGTTTTGATATAAATTCATAATTTATTCACAAGATGTTGGAGCATATGATTCAATTTAATAAAAGTCGAATTTTCGTGACTAAAATGCGCCAGTCGTTTGGAGGTTAAACAGGCTTTTTTTAAACAATAAATAAAGGAATAGTAACGGATTGATTGCTCGGAAGGAAAGAAATTTCCCATATGGGCTTGATAAGTTCCTGTAAAATCTTTCTCAAGTCTCTGCAATACTTTTTGATCAATTCCTGCATAAATGCCTAATTGCCACAAGGAATTGATCACAAAGGCATAATCATAAGCAATCGGCCCTCCCATTTTTTTATCCGTGAGAATGGCAAAAATAAAACGATCAAAATCAATGAGAGTCATTTTATCCGTTTCAATTGCATAAAAGAAGTGGTGAATCATCGCATCTCCATGAATCCATCCTGTAGGAGAGGGAAAGGCTAACATCTCTATACGTAACTGATGGAACCGTTTTGTAATGGTCGCCACGTCTAAAGGAAGCACTTCTGGAGAGTTTTTCATCATTTTTTGAAAAAATCGCAAAGCATGTTCCTCTTGCAATGCATATGTGGAAGATATTTCTCCCGCAACATTAAGCGCTTTTAAATGCAACTCTGCAAGCGATAGGGCCATTTTTTGCATGGCTACATGTAAAATATCTGCATCCCCATTTTCAAGATAAAACCAAAGAGAATGCCCTTCAGCAGCAGGAAACGCGATGAGGTAATACATGGTTTGACCTTCGATACATTGACTGATAGCAAAAGGTAAATTAATAACGCTTTTTTGCAATTTCAATTGACCCAGCATTCCTCCAGCCGCAGCTAAGTGCTCAATCATCGTGATATCAAAACGTTCGGATGGGTAAAACTTCACCACAAAAAGCAGATTGCTATGCAGATTTTTAATTCTAAAAACTCGTGGCTGAACTTCCGTTTTCTCCACAAAATCGACAGCTCTTTCAATGATGATTTCGTGTGGAAGCCTTTGGAAATGTGTCTGTGCACAATCTTCGGCAAAACGTCTAAGAGCTTCCATCATTTGTGTCATGTTTTCACGTATCCCTTCTCATCCCATTCTTTTATTTCCACAGGCTCTCCCTGATCTCCATAGACAACCAAACGGGCTAATTGTCCATTGCTATACCACCTCTGCGACATACCTGTTGAGATCCCCTGGCGATAGGTCGATTCAATGATGAGCTTTCCAGCTGCATCCCAATACTGTTCTATGCCATTGGCTTTTCCATTTTGAAATTCTGATCTTCTGCGCAATCTTCCATTGTTGTGAAAAAACAAGGCCTCGCCTTCAAGCTTTCCCTCAACATACATAAGCTGGCTTTTCAATATGCCTGGAAGATAAAATTCAAGTTGAAGACCATGCAATAGCCCATTTTTATAGCCCCTTTGTCGACAAAGTTGTCCAGATAAGTCATAATCTTTCGCTTTTCCTTGCTTCACACCATGCACATACCATGTTTCGCTAAAAAGTATTCCAGAAGAGTCATAAATACGCGAAGGTCCATGCAAAAGAGCCCCTTGATAATATGACACATCTTTCCAGGTCTCTTTTGAAAAAACCACTTCCTTTGCCTCAAAAATTTCATGAATGAAGAGATTAAGCTCAGGATCTTCCAGGCGTAAAATCCCCTCTTTCACCTCATAGTGAGAATGATCATGCAGCTGGGAAGTATAAGAATGGGGCTCTTTTTTTTGAAGGATCCTTTGATTATCTAAAAAAGACTCTATCCCTTTTAAGCAGCCTTCCAGATGAATTTGGAGGTGGTCTAGTAAAAATGTATATCGTTTGATTCTTAACTGAACAAACTTGAGTTTTTTTCCTTTTTTATTCTCAGTATCTGCGCGCTTTTGGTTAAGGTACTCTTCGCGCAAACTAAGTTTGGTAAAAATCTCATCGATTTTATGGAAAAATTCCTTGTAAACAAGCTCGTTTTTAAGCTGAAATAGACATGCATCAAATTGAGTGTGCAATTCATCCCAAGAAGATTTCTGAAAAAGTACTGCATCTCGCATTGCATTTAAAATACTTAAGATATCCTGACAACAATTAATGGCCTGTCTTAAATACTCTGACCATATTTTCAGCGAAGTAAGAACTTTGTCTATATCAATAGGCTGTTTCAGGCTATTTTGAACAAGAGTTTGGATACGGCCCTCTAAATTGAGCTGATTGGTTAATCGCTTGGAATAAACATCGGCAAAACTTTCATTAGGAATCTGCCAAATGGACATCCCCCCTTCTGTAGCATTGATTAATTGTATCTTTGGATTTTCTAACAGAAACTCGGTATAGAGTGCCGCCTCCTGAATCCAATTCCAGGTCGTATTTACCTCTGACTCCTTAATCCCTTTGACCTTGACCCATTGTTCCTGTTTGAGTCGAGAAATTTGCTCTCGTTCTTTGTTTCCCGAACTTGGGTGCACTAGAACACCCTCCGCATATTGTTTACCTTGTGTATAAGCTAAATCCATTCCTACGAGAATAATCGGATTACATCCTAAGGCTTCGGCAATTTTCAGGCAGAAATGAGTTGTGCTGGTACCTGCCTCGATTTGTTTTGGGGAATGAATCCCCCACTGCCTTTCAAACCAATCTGTACTGTAATAATCACTACCAGATGCCACATACAAAGCGGGGCCAGGTAATTCTTGAAAAGCTCCTGCATTAAAACGCATCCGATAAAAAAAAGGCACGCCAAAAGCATGATTGGTGCGCATGCGATTTTCTTGAATCTCCGTTGGATCAACTCCCGCTCCAAAATGAGCCGTAATCCCATTTGTTGTGAGCGCGTTTAAAGCAGAACCAGCTCCAAAAATGATTGCCTGATCATGCATCTGTTTTAAACGTTCAAAATGCTTAGAAAGTGAAGGACCAGCTCCACAAATTATCGCAGGCACATTTTTGAATTGCCCGTATAGCGCATGTGCCCATCCAACTTCACTGACGTAGGGCGCGTTGTAATAAAAGTTAGTGAAAACTTGTTTCTGTGTTTCCAACCGAAAATAGTCTAAAAACTCTTTTTTTTCGGCAAGATTCATCAAAATTTGATTGCTAACCTCTAAGCAAAATGCTCTCCGATTTTCGGCATATTCTTTTAGGCCAGAAATTGTCACTGTCGCAGAAGCAAATGCCTCAAAAACCCAATTAAACCGGCTTCGAAAAGCTCCCCATCCCCTTTCAGTAGGTGTCTCAAAGTATTTTAAAACAACTTGTGGATGAGTCAAGATAGCTGTGCCAATTTCAGTTTCAAGCAACCTTCCAAATACGCGTAAATCATCTTCTATGAAAATAACGAATCGAGCAGGATCCCTTTTAAGCCAATCCATAAGAGGCAAGTAATAGTATCCCAAACCTACACCAATAACAAATAAAGCCTGAACACCTTCTAAATTCAAGCTCTCAAACCATTTTTTGGCTTCCCACTTTGCATTTTGTTTGGAATGATAAAAAAAGTGATTTTCCTGATTGTAGAGATTGCTTTCTCCGGCCCAGGTAGGGCGTAATTCGATTTCTGCTAAAGATAGATCTTTAAGTCTGAGAGCTTCCTCAGGATGGGTATCGGCGAAGAGGGCGAGATTTTTTTCAAAAAGAGTCAGTTGCATAAAGATCCACTCAATAACATCAATTGCATTTAACGCAATTGATGTTATTGACTTCCTAAAAGGTTACTTTTTGTCTTCTTTTTCTTTCTTTTCTGCAGCTTCTTTAAATTTATGTGCTATCAGAGAAGTGGTTTCATGAAGAAGCTGCATAAGCTCTCCCATCTCTTCACCCATTCTCGAGGTGGCTTCATCTAGCATTTTTTCAACTTCCTTTTTAGAAGAAGGTGTTTTCCAAATTTGCTCCTTTTCTCCTTCCACATTTATGCCTGATTCAGCCAGCATATCTTGTCCGACTTTCTTCAGATGCTCCATTTCTTTTTGAACAACTTCTAGATCGTGTTGAATATCTTTCGCACTTTCATCTTTTAATCCAACTGTTTTGTCTTGGCTGACAATGGGAACAAAGCGATTGAGTTGCTGTAAAACATTATCTAACGATTGCGTAAGAACATCTGTTTGGATGGCAACTTGGTCGAAATAATCCATGCGATTGATTTTTTGCGAGGCGATTTCAACTCCTTTGCTATCCCACTGCTTGGCGTACAACTTTTTGGAGTTCTCATCATAGGCATATTCTTTGGACAGTTGACCATCTTCACGCCATTCACGCGAAATTCCGACAGGTTGATCATTTTGAAAATGCGCTTCAATCTCAAGCTTTCCATCCGGAGCCCACATTCTTTCGACCCCATTGCGCTTACCATTCTCATAATGCAGCTCTCGCTTAAGCTGACCATTTGAGAAATAGAGCTTTACATCGCCGTGCAACTTACCTTGCCGGTAATCTAAGTGCGTTTTGAGTTGCCCATTCGGATAAAAGTATTCCTGAGTCCCTTCTTCTAAACCATCTTTAAAACGCTGTATGCTATGTAAAGCACCTGTGGCATAGAACCATTTGGATTTCCCTTGTTTTTTTCCCTTCACATACCAATCTCGACCTAATAGTGCGCCCGTTTCACTGTAAAAAGAGGAAGGGCCTTCCAAAAGATGATTTCTCCAAGTCCATTCTTTTTTTACCTGGCCATTTGGATATTCCACTTTCTGCGTTTGATAGCTCCCATCAGGTAATTTTTCTTCGATATTTAGCTTTAATTCCAAATCTACGATCTTGATGACTCCCTTCTCAAAAGTATAGACATCACCAGAAAAATCTTTACTTAAAGCTGGCTCTCCGGGTTCCTTAATGTCTCTTGAGGAATTTCTTAAGATTCTTTCAAAGGTTTTTTTAATCAGTGAAAGATTCACGCGCGCCGTTTCAGCTAAAAATTGGTAGCGCATCGTATTAAGCTCGGCCTTTTTTAAATTGGCTTTTCGTTCATCCTCTGCACTTTGAATTCGAATAAGCTCAATTTTTTTGGTAAAAGCTTGCAAGTACATATCGCTAAATACACGGAGTAAGTGGATATAGCCAGGCTCTTCATTCAAAGCCTGCAAATTAGCGATCATTTTGTCATCTTGAAAATCGAGATTAACCTCTTCGTTATTTTTGATTTTCTCAGCCTGACTGTTGAATTCCAAACTTAAAGCCTGGCAATACCAAAGACATTTTTCTAAACTGTCACGCATTTCATTAATAACTTTTTCAATGTTTTCACGCGTGACCGTTGGAGGCATCGGATGCTCTTGAATTTCCCCTTGAATCCAGTTTGAGAGATCATACTGATTTTGAAGGTATTCTTCCGAAACTTCTTTTAAAGTCTTATTAGGAATCCCCGGTAAGCCAATACCACCCTCTGTGGCATTAATCAACGTAAGATTGGGATTACTCAATCCAAATCTTGCAAACCACACAGATTCTGCAATCCATTTCCAAAGAGTATGAACAGGCTCTCCATTGATATCGTCTCGAACCATAAGCTCATCCATACTGTTTTTTGTCTGGAAGTGCTGCTTACGATCATGTAAAGGATGGCTAATTACACCCCCTGCATAAGATTTATCTTCGGTATAGGCCAAATCCAGTCCCACAAAAATAATAGGATTACAGCCCAAAGCTGTGGCAATGGCAAGGCTGAAGTTGACGACATTGTGTCCTTCCGAAACATTTTGTGTTTCATCGATGCCTAAATGCTTTTCAAACCAATTGGCAATCTCATATCCGCCACTACCAGTAATATAGAGGCGATCTCCATGAATGAGTTTAAACGCATTATGATAAAAACGATTTCGATAGAAAAAAGGAACTTCATAACATTGGTTCATAATGAGGCGTGTCATTTGATACCAGTTAGGATCGATTTGTACCCCAAAATGAGGCAAAATTCCTTTGGCATTCAAGGTATTGACGGCTGTCCCTCCGGCAAGAATCAGAGCCTTATCTTTTAATCCGGCAATTAAATCCCCATTTTTTTCCAAAGAAGGGCCTGCTCCACAAATAATGGCTGGGACTCCCTTAAATTGATCAAAAAGTCCATTTCCTAAGTGCGAATCCGGCAACGACAAAATATTTTTATAAAAATTCCGAAAGAAAAACTGCCCAAAATTCATATACTCAATGGCGCTGCATTCTTTGAAATTGATGTAGTACCGAATTTTAGCTCTAAGTTGTTGGTAGATGGGTTTTCGCACGGTTTCATAGCTTTCAAGGGCAGAAATTTTATATTCCAGAAATGAAAGCGTGGTAAAGAGCTTATCGATCTCTTCATCCTCTTCATCTACTCTGTCAAAATAAAATAAAAAGACCTGCTTGTCGCTCAATAACTGGGTTCCAAGGTCTGTTTCAAATAATCGATGCAAAACCTCTAAACTGTCTTCAAAAAATACAAGGTAGTGTTGGTCGTTATTTCTTAGCCATTCGCGAGCGGCCTGATAGTAATAGCCTAATCCAACACCATAGACATATAAGACCGTCTCATCTTCTAATTCCAATGACTTAAACCAATCCGCGGCTTCTTTCTTGGCATCTTCCGTAGAGTGCAAAGGAACCATTTTTTCCCCGACGGGAAAAAGTGCATTTAATTCTTGATTTGGATTAGCCACAATCGACATGGAGCGTTGAGTATAGTCTTTTAAGCGTTTTGCTTTTTCTGGAGAAAATTTTGCCCATCTTCCCAGGTTTTTTTGAAAAATCGGATCACGCGTTGTCATTGATCTATACCTCTAGTTAAAGTGGAACCCAGTCTTTGTCACCACCGAGACGTTTGAATTTTTTTTGGCGATTTTTTGCAATATTCTTAGCGCCTTTTTTCCTTCCATAAATTTCTTCACGACGCTTAGCAATTTGATACGCTATTTTATAAGATTGTTCAATCTCTTGCACAACTCCACGCAGTTTTTTAGCACGTTCAAGGGTGATGCCTTCTTTTGAATGTCGCGGAGGAGGATTATTTTGCATTTCTAAGAGAGTTTCTTCAGTAATACCAGATTCTCTCATTGCCTGTTCATTGATTTTTTTAAGGAGATTGATCCCGACTTCAAGTCTTTTTAATCGATCTTCAAGATCAGGAGGCAAATCATCAACGACTTTTTTATTTTTGGTCTCCTCAATTAATTCCAATAGCTGGGTAAATTGACTGAGCATTTTGTCTAAAGGATCTTCTTTTTTCATGGGAAGCCGGCTGTGGGGGTGAAAAGCTAATTAAAATATTTAATTTCACCATATCAAACCCCCTCTATATTTGCAAACACACTCAGAATAAGAGTGTTAAAATCAAATAAAGGAACCTTGCTTTAATTCGATGAAACGATGAGGGGCATAAACCTCCCCATTTTTTGCAAATGTGGAATGAGAAGCGACTGAAATTTTTTGCACCTCATTTCCAGCTCGTATTTCTAATACACGATGGCATCCGAAAAGCGACGCAAAAAAATCCAAGAAAAATTTTTGAATTAGACGGGACTGACCTTTCAGATATGCTTGCGCGGGTTGAATAATTTTAAATGGAAAGTCCAATGCTGAAATTTTAAGATCTTCCTCCTTACATTTTTTTTGAAAATGGCTCTTTCCAACTATATTTCGGGTAAAGTCAACAGCAAACTGGAAACAATTATTTCCCACAACTTGATAATAGAGCTGCTCTTTTTCTGCCTTTTGCAAGATCTGTCTAACGGAATCTAATAAAACATCCGCTTTTTCTTCTGGAATACTGAATCCTTGTCCCCCAAATTGCTGCTCTTGGTCATAAATGCGTGGTTCATGCATACAAATTCCAGCCAGCACTGTCCCCATAAAAATTTTTAATTGTTTCAAAATTGAATTCGTATTCGCTTTAGCTGCCTGGCTAAAAGCCATCAAAAGCTCCATTTGATCATCATCTGTAGGTTTAAAAATTTTAATCCAGGCATGCGAATTTCCTGGTTCCACTTTATTGGAATCTCTTCCTGCTTCTAAAACGACCAACCATTCGCCAGCCTTTATCGTCGTATGATAGTTCTCTTCAAGCGCTTCCTTGTCATATTTTTTGTAAAACTTTGGCAAATGTTCGTAATAATGAGCATCTGTTAAGTCAATTTTTTTCCAATCTTTGCTCTCAGGATTCCAGCTGCCATGCTGATAAGGATTGAAATTTTGTATTCCATCACCTTCGTAAACAAAATGTGTTTCACGAATGTTTCCGCGACAATAAAACTTTGAAAAATTTCTGAGAATCTCAGCTGTTGAGCATTCATACCCATTTTTAAATCGATATTTCTCTTTTGGCGACAAGAGATTCACTTTCCCTTGCTCCAATTTACCTTTGTGATTTTCAAGCAATGCCCTTAACGATACAGTTTTATCTTTTTCAAGTTTTAGTCCTCCGTGGTAACCAATAGGGCGATGGAGTTCACTTTTCATCAATTTATGCGTTAATCCTGGAAGACTTTGGAAAATTTCTATGCTGTCTTCTCCACCGCATTGATAAGTTAAATTCCAGTGCACAAATCGTTGAAATAGGGCATCGCAATGCAAAATCCTTTTCATTAATAAAGGATGCTGTCTCAGCTTTTCAATTTGTGCTTTTTGGGAGGCTGTTAAATCTTTTTCTTGAGTATTCCATCGATTTTTTGCCCATTCTTCAACTCTTCCCTCTAATTTTTTGTACCAAGCATTCGCACGTGTTTCATCAATTTTTTTTCCTTGCCCTAAGCGTTCTTTCAAGATATCCACACGCATTTTAAGCTCCTCTCGAAGCTCTTTTTCTTTAGGATTCAAACGATTAAGTTGTTTAACGACTAATTGAACACATTCAATATACATCTGCATATCATTAATTGTTTTCTCTTTCGGTTGTCTCCACTTACCTTGCAATTCGAATCGATCAATGGCATGCAAAAGCTTTAAGCCAATGTTTGCTTTTGAAGCGACTAAGAAGGGTAATAAATAACGGATAATAACATGGGGAGCCTGCCAACGTTTTCCTGAGAATAGGAGAGGTTTATTTTCTTTAAGATGGAAATAAAAATCTGGAAGACTACTTTCAATACTCATAACAAGCCCTGCTTTCATTTGATTGGATTTTCGATAGTTAACCCTCGGAGGATACATAACTACGAAAACATTGGCAAGCAAACTAGCAGGGCTTGAAGAAGAGCGTATTTTATTTTAAAGCGGCTTTCGATTGTTCTCTTTTTTTAAGAGAAATTCTCTGTAGGCGGCGTTTAATTTTTCATGAGAATTTCTTGGCGATAGTCCCATCGATACGTTGACGTACTGAGCTCGAAAATTTGAAGACAAGAACCGCAATTTTGCTGGCTTGCTTTTTTCTTCATCAAAAATTTTTTCTAAACACTTGAGCTTTTCTTGCAATCCATAAGTTTTAAAAATTTCATATTCTTTCCTTGAGTTATCATCTTCAAAAAAAAGGGGCTCCTCTTCTTCTTTCTTGACCTCAAGAAAATATCCACTCAATGATCTTCTAAATCTTTGACTCAATCTTGCTGATCGAATTCGGGTCTTTAAAGCGCCTTCACTAGCTGCTCGGGTTTCTCCGTCTTGTTGAGATTCCACTTCTTTTTTGATTCCCGGGAAATAGCCACTCAATGTTCTAAATTTTCGACTCAGGTTTCTCGTCCCTAAAGCACCTTCACTAGCTGTTCGAACGTCTCCATCTAGTTGAGTTTCTTCTTCTTTCTTGGTTCCTGGGAAATATTCACTCAAAGTTCTATGACTAAATCTTGCTGAGCGAATCCGCTTTCCAGAAGGTTTCCCGCTAGCCATTTCCATTTCTTTTAGACTAGGCTCTATGCCCTTCTTGTCTTGATCAGAATCGACTCTGACACCTTTCGATTTACGATTTCGCAATGCACCGCTGTTATTCAAGAGGTCTTTCTCAACGGTTTCTATTTCTCCTGAAAAAGTATTTTTTTCCTTCCTGACTTCCTCAAAAGAAGGTGTGCTATGGACTCTAGGATTCTGGAGAGAATTTTTTTTTGGTTTCAACGAACGTACACTCACCGCTCTGATTTCCTTAACAGGATTACCTGTTTCGTTAGTTTTATCAAAAAAAATGGCACTAGATGTCCTATATTTACGCTTATTTTCTTGTTCTTTTGGAACCAAAGAGCGTTTACTTACTGAGTGAGTATCTTCTTCTATTCGATCATTATTCTTTCTAAAAAACCTCTTAGCACTTTGATAAAAGGCTTTTAAAGGATTGGCAGTAGAGGAGGAAGTAGCGTCGTATGCGTGCATAAATAATCCTAAATTTTATTGATTTTACCCTTTCTATAGAAAGGCATTACATCCTTATTTTAAAAAGAAAGATAGATTCTTAATCAAGGTTTAAAATTTAGAGATGGAATGTATTGCCCATGTTTTAAAACGCAGAAGCATAACGAGATGTATATCTAAAAGTGAATTCATCACCTTGATAGAAAGAAGAAAACGTTGGTCAAGGATAGCAAATGCACTTTACTTCTTCTTTGGAGTCAAACACGATCGCCAGCGACTGTGAAATAACGCTGTGTTGAAAATGTATTTTTTTGCAATTTTCCTGCTTAAATTTATTTCTTAATGCGGGATCTATATTTGCATTTCCTAAGGAAAAAGAATAAAATTAAAGAAAGGAGATAAACATATGCGTAGCTATTATGCCCATCTCGAACAGGCAAAACCTGCCGTTCAAAACACAATCCCCTCAAAGCCTGTTTATCGCTCATCTGCAATTTTTCCAGTCATTCAGGCTGAAGGAATATCTTCTCGTATTTTGTTTATGGGATATTGGATTCTGAAGCGAAATATTAAAGAAATCGCCTGTGTTATCACATTACGTTCAACAGAAGGGACTGTTCTTTCTCGCTCCACGATGTCCATTACAGAGTCCAAAACCTATCGGATCGAGCTCCACGATCAATTAGCTTTAGCAGGCTTATCCATTACAGATGATTTTATGGGAAGCCTCGAAATTGAATTTTTTTCCACCCAAAATCTTGTTTTTCCCTATCCCGCGGTTGATATCAACTACTACGGCCCTCAATTTAGCACAATCGTGCATACAGCCCAGAGGGTATATAACGACTTTGACGACTTGCGCAATAATTCTCAAACCGCTGTCCCTGAATCCGGATTTAATATTTACGCCAAAGATGATCAAGAGCCTTTTTTTACCCTTATCAATGGGGCGGCAGCTTGCGAAAATAACACTGTGACTATGGAATTTTATAATCGTGACCAAGAAGTATTAACGCATACCTTAGAACTTGGTTCTTTAGCTCCTTATCAAACTTTTTTTTGCTTTCCAGCCCGATTGTGCGATCTGAAGCATTTTTTAAAAGGGGATGTTGGAACAGCCAAAATTTATTTTAAGGTGAACTGGGCTTTTCCAAGATTGGTTGCAGGAAATTGGAACCACCGTTTTCAAGCTTTAAATATTACACATACATATTATGATTGCGAAAAAGCAGTCTCCAAAACAGACTATTGGTTTACTCCCAAATCCGGTTGGCACCCAGCCTCTTTGATGATTCCTGTGTGTGCCGATACCAAACATTTTACCAATGTGTATTTTTATCCGATTTATTCCCCTACCCACTTCTCTGTCGGAATAGAGATTTATAACGAAAAAGGTCATTTGTTGGGTGCAAAAAATCCAACCACAGAAGTTTTATCTCCCTCTTCTGAATTGATCAAAATTTCTCTTAAAGATTTATGCGAAGAATTAAACATTGCGCCTCAAGAAAATCTAGCGGCTAGGCTATATGCAAATGAAATTCTTAATCACCCTATTCCTTCACGTATAAAAATTGGATTGGATATTGGCTCAACTCAAAAACAACTTCCTTGCAATATTTGCGTGAATCTTCAACCCTTTAATCCTGCATATGAAGGGAAACCCAGTACTTTTAGATGGCTACCCTTTCTGGCAGATCAACCACGCCCAACCGTGTGGATCATGAACTCTTCACCTCAGGTAGAATATGAGCAAACCGCTAAGCTCACTCTAACGTTTTTCCGCGAAAAGGACCCCGAAACACTTGTCTATCATCTCGATCTGCCTGCCAATGGATTTCTCACTTTGGACTTGAGCAAACATGTAGATTTAAAAGATTTTTTTGGAGACCATATTGGCTGGCTAACCGTCCAATCCTCGAATCCTTATACAACAACCTACTATTTCACAGAATCTTCAGTAGGAATTGTGGGAGGTGATCATGGTTTTTAACTCACTTAACAAAGGTAATGCAGCGTAATCGTATTATTGGTATGATTTTAAAGACATACCTAAAATGAGTTTTACATTATTATGACAATCAAAAAAAACATTAATCAGGATTGCACCAAACTTGGTTTGGTTTCAGACATACCAGAGGGGAAATCCATCATCGTAGAAGGACCTGAAGGATTGCAAATTGCGCTTTTCAAATTAAATGGTGAGGTGTTTGCCCTTGATAATGCGTGTCCACATATGGGGGCCCGCTTGGTGAAGGCTGTATAGAACATGGGGCCGTCACATGCCCATGGCATGGTTGGCAATTTGACATCCAAACAGGTTACTGCGAAAATATGCCTGGTGAAAATGCACGCAAAATCCCCATTCATGTTGAGGACGGAGTTATTTATTTGGTGGATTGAGAAGTCCTTGGCATGACTTGAGTAAATCTTGGTAGGTGGGAATAAAATCGATAAAGGCATACTCTTTCTTCAAAGCATTCTGCCAACCAAATTTAATCTCATGTTGGTTAGCTACGGCAATGAAATAGGCTCCCAAAAAATGGTTGTAGCCAGTGACTTGGTTGATAACTTTTGTGCTCAGATTCACGGCCTTGCACTCAATAACTAGTAGAGGATACAAGGCATGCGCAGGATGGATGCCTTGCCCAAAACACACAATGTCTATTCTTCTATCGGGAATCGTCTTCGCCTGAGACAGATGGGGCATGAGACTTAATTCTCTTTCAACCCCCATCAATCCAACAGGAAATCCTAATTGACGAATCATTTTAGTAATAAGTGACTGCCTGACATATTCTTCAGGCAAAGCTGCAACCCATTCTTGACGAATAGGACAATAAATTTTTTCCGATGCCATTAATCTTAAGCTTCCGGTTCAATAATCCCGTAATTTTGATCGCTTTTTCGATAAATGACTTTTAATTTCATATCATTTTCTGAACGGAAGATTAAAAATGCATCACCGGACAATTCCATTTTCATAATGGCTTCTTCATTCGTCAAAATTTTTAACGGAATTGTTTCGCTAGAGAGAATATGACGGGGTTTATAATTTTCTTCTAGACGACGCTGACTTTCATCTTCGATTTGTTCGTTAACATCGCTCAATTCTTCTTGACCTGGTGCCTGATAAACATTCACTTTCATATCGACAACAGTCAGTTTTTTAGCTTGATGATCTCTAATTCGACTTTTATATTTCAATAGTTGCCGTTCAAGCTTGTCAACCGCCTTATCAATAGATACATACATATCGTCACAAACTGCATGACTCTTAATCTTAATATGATCTACTTTTAAAACGATATCAACGCGGTGCTCAAGTTTTTGAATATCCATTGTAATTATCACATCAATAATTCGATGGCTTAAACGGTCTATTTTAGAGACTTTTTCGATCGCATAGTTCTTCATTGCCTCAGTTACAAGGACATGTCGACCTGTTACGGTAATGTTGTATGGCTGTACTGATTCATCTATTTTCACTTTGCTGCGATTCATAAGCAACCTCTACTTTGATTTTCCTGTTAAAAAAGATTAAAGTGCGCATCAACTCTCTTTATTTAGAAGTCTACCCTTTAGAACAAATATTGAAAAGAGGTAACCGTTTTTTAATCAGAAATAGAAAGTTGGAGAAAATTCAATAAAAATGAAATGAGAGGACCTCTTTGATTTTCAAAGATTTGCCATATGTTATCTAATCTCCGCCCCCATCCAAATGGATAAAAAAAACAACTTGCACACTTACCTGCTCTCTCTTAATATCTTATCACAAAAAGACTCTGCTTTCATCCTAATCAAGAAGTTAAACTAATGAAAAATCATTTTGAAAATCCATCAAATGAAGTCAGGCCTCCATGGATTGTTTATCCAGGAATCCCACCGGGAGATATTTTTTGGAGATTTGGTGGTGAATCTTATATGCACACTGTTTTTCAAGCCCACTGGAAGTCCTTAACAGACCAAGATAAAAAAGAATATCTTGAGCGGTGGGAAGCCACAGGAGAGTGGTTTAATGACTTAGATCCAGAAATGGATCCTGATATAAGAGATTTTTTGGAGGAACTATACACGGAATAGCCCATTAATGGACATCTAACTTATCAAGACCTTCCGTTTTAACCCCTGTAAATGCATCCCAAGCAAGGCAATACTTGCGCGATTCTGGACCTAAATGGGAAACAAATTGCTTAGGATCAACTTGTTCAGGAGTTACATTGAGAATGTTCTCTAAAAAACAGGTGCATATGGCATTTTGCACATCATCGTCTCCATTCACAAGAAGCTCTTCCATGTAACAGAAAATTTCTTTTACCCGTGCTGGATCCAAAGTTTTAGCACCAAGCAATGTCCATATATAGAGAGAAAATTCACTCATTTCCCCCCATAGAGAGGTTTTAAAATATTCATCTTCCTCAGCTTTATAAGCAGTCCAAAGAGGAAGAAAATCCGGAAATTTATTTAGGATTAATTTCATGCAATTTTCTTGTGATACTTTCATATGTAATATTGCCTAACACAAGGGTTGTCTTTGTATCAATATGGGCTCCAAAACTTGCTCTAAATGCGAAAGCTTAGTCGCTATGACATAACCACTCATACCAACCGATGACTCAAGATAAAACAGTTTTTTTTCGTCAGATCTCATACATTCTAGATATTCTCTGGGGATATGACAGTTATTTTTTAACTGCTCTGGAAGTCGATCTATATCAAATTCATATAAGTCGAAGAGGATATTTTGATTTTCAAATGGGCTTAGCCCCCAACCTTCAACCGAGCTAAATTCTAGTAAAAATTTATTTTTCGATTCTGACTCCGCCTGCACAAACAGTTTTTGTTGCTGCAAATCATACAACAGGCCCGTAATCGACAGATCGTGATAAGACTTTTCCAGTGTTTAACCTTTAAGAATCAATATTTAGTGAGAATTTGTAGGAAATGTTATGAGAGCATTTTTTTGATTTTCAAAGA
The DNA here is from genome assembly GCF_000875975.1 of Parachlamydia acanthamoebae. Taxonomy (NCBI): domain Bacteria; kingdom Pseudomonadati; phylum Chlamydiota; class Chlamydiia; order Parachlamydiales; family Parachlamydiaceae; genus Parachlamydia; species Parachlamydia acanthamoebae. Next base: position 49,812 of record NZ_BAWW01000008.1, read on the forward strand.
TTTGCTTACGTAACTTTAAATTCCCTAGCTGCCCACAGGCTGCCATGATATCTTGCCCTTTTGTCAAACGCAGCAAAGTGTAATATCCCTTTTGACGCAAAGATTGGGTAAAAGCTTCAATCGTATTTAAATCAGGAGCTTGAAAGCGATCGCGACTTTGTGGGTTGTAAGGAATTAAATTAATTTTAACATTCAATCCTTTCAAATATTCCGACAGTTGAAGAGCATGCTCAATCTGATCGTTCTGTCCTTGCAAAAGGACATAGGCAATTAAAATCTGCCGTCCCGTTTTTGTACAATAGCCCTGCATGGCTTCGTATAGTGTTTGAAGATCGTATTTGCGATTTACGGGCATGAGTCGATTGCGTAATTCATCTGTAGGTGCATTAATTGAAACGGCCAAATTAGGTGCTTGTCCACCCAGATTTGCAAGTTTATCAATTCCGTCGACACATCCACTTGTTGAAATGGTCATTCGCCGTCTTCCAAACCCAAACCCTTTTGGATCATTAAATATGCGGACTGCTTGCATCACAGCATCAAAATTATCTAAGGGCTCACCCATTCCCATAAAAACAAGATTGCGAAACGAAAATTGATTGTGGTGTTTAGCAAGGTAAACTTGTGAAACAATCTCTTCAGTTGTTAAATTGCGTAAAAGCCCCATTTTGCCAGTTTCACAAAAAGCACATCCCATCTGACAGCCGACCTGCGAAGAAATGCACAATGTTCCACCCGACTGCATCGGGATTTGCACAAATTCGACTTCCAAACCGTCAGCGGTTTTACCCAAAAATTTTCCTGTTTTTCCGTCTTCTTTCCGATCTCCCAATGAAAGTTGGGAAACACTCACATTTTCTAGAATAGCAGTGCGAATTTCTTGAGCATTATTAAAAGCAGGATGTGCAGCATTTAAACTGCCTGAGCGGAAAAATTCTTGATAAATTAGGGAAGCATGCACACGCCCCTTGCCTAAGCGTTCAGCAATAGCATGGATGAAGGATTCTTCTGTATGTGCTAAAATTGAGATTTTTTCTGTCACGTAGAAACAGGAATAAAAAACGCACCGAAGAGGGGTCGAACCTCTAACCACCCGGTTCGAAGCCGGGTACTCTATCCGATTGAGCTATCGGTGCAGATTGATGTATTTATTAAATGGAAGATATTAGACGATCTGGGATATAAGCTGCAAGCATGAAAAAATGTTTTGGCACAAATTAATCTCGACTGACATAATTAGATTACTTGAAGATATAGGGAGAAAGGACTATGGGACATCATTGGATTATGCAATTTAAAAATGCGACTCGACAAACGCAATATTTTATCCTAACCTGGGTTATCTATATGATTGCTATTATTGCTTCTACTCTCTATGCTTATGGACGCCTTGAATTTGTCAAATCAGATGATTATCAAAGCTCTGAATCCATTAAAAACATAGAAAATCGTTGAATATTTGGTTAGATTATGTCGATTACACCTGAGTATCTCCAGCATGAAGAATATCAAAATCGTAAAAGAAAGCTTGGAGAAATTCGAGAATTAGGAATTGATCCTTATCCAGCTTCCTATAAACCTCAAGATACAGCACAAAAACTCCAGACCACTTATGGCCATTCAGCAATTGGTCACAGTGAGGATGCGGCTGCTGGATCTACTCAAACAGCCTCTGTAGCTGGACGTTTAATTTTATTTAGAGCTATGGGAAAAAATGCTTTTGGTCATATTCAAGATGCATCAGGACGTATACAAATCATGTTCAATCGCGATCTCACCCAAGTGACTGGTTACACACCACAGGGAGAAGAAGCTTTAAGTCCCTTTAAATTTATTGAAAAGAAAATTGACTTAGGCGACATCATCGGTATTGAAGGAAATCTTTTCCATACGAATAAAGGGGAACTCACGATTTTTGCAAAACGTGTGACTCTGCTTTGTAAAACACTCCTTCCTCTACCTGATAAACATGCTGGATTAAGTGACAAGGAACAAAGATACCGAAAAAGATGGCTTGATCTAATCGCCAATGAGCACGTAAAAAATACATTCCTTCTGCGCACACAGATTCTCCGTTTTGTACGGAAATTCCTTGATGATGCCCACTTCACTGAAGTTGAAACCCCCATCCTCCAAAGTGTGTATGGAGGTGCAGAAGCACGTCCTTTCTTGACTAAACTCAACGCTCTCGATCAAGAAATGTTCATGCGCATTTCGTTAGAACCTTCTTTGAAAAAATTGATTGTCGGGGGAATAGACCGCGTTTACGAAATTGGAAAAGTTTTCCGTAATGAAGGGATTGACCGCAGCCACAATCCAGAATTCACATTAATGGAAGCCTATGCTTCTTATTGGGATTACAAAGATATGATGGTTTTCTGTGAGAATCTTTTCGAGAAAATGGCCCTCCACCTCTACGGAACAACGGAAGTACCTGCACTTTCACTCGAGACACAACAACCGATTAAAATCGATTTTAAAGCTCCTTGGAAACGTCTCACGATGAAAGAAAGTTTAATCGAGTACGCCAAAATCAATCCTGACGATCTTACTGATCAAGAAATGCGTGAAATGCTTTTGGCAAGTGAAACATGTGATCCTAAAAAAATTACCCCCCTCACAAGAGGTCTTCTGATCGCTGCACTATTTGAAACATTTGTTGAGCAACATTTGATTCAGCCCCATCATATAACGGATCACCCAATCGAGACTGCTATTCTGTGCAAACCAAAAGCGAATGAAGAAGGATTAATTGAAAGATTTGAGAGTTTTGTTTTGGGAGGAGAAATTTGCAATGCCTACTCCGAGCTGAATGACCCGGAACTGCAAAGAAAACTTTTTGATGAACAATCAAAACGCAGAGATTCTGGGGATGAAGAAGCCAGTCCTGTTGATGAAGAGTTCATCGAAGCTATTCACCAAGGTATGCCACCAACTGGTGGGATTGGTATTGGAATTGACCGTTTAGTGATGCTTTTAACAAATGAGCACTCTATCCGTGATGTCTTGTATTTTCCTTGGATGAAGCCCCAATAAAAGAAATTAAAAAAGGCAAAGGTGATCATCCTTTGCCTTTTCTTCACTTTTTAGAATTCTATACTTTTCGATTGAGAATTTCTTCAGTTATTTCACCTGTAAATTTTAAGCCATCTCTAAAAATGATTGTTCCGTGTTTGGGTATATCACCTTCAAATGTGCCCACGAATTCCACAATATCGTGATCCTCAGGATATTGCATCTTACCTTCTAAAGGATATTGACGTTCAAATCTTCCTGTAAATTTAGATCCATTCAGATACTCAAAAGTTCCTTGAAAGTTTTTTTCTTGATCGGAACATGCTACATACCGAACTCCATCTAACAAGGTTATTTTACCTCCCAAAGCTTCACTCGTTATATCTCCTGTATAGTTAAAGCCATCCTTGAAAAATAATGTTCCTCTTCTCGGTTGAGTATCTTCAAATTCACCGGCGAATGTTTGGATCGGGCCGTTTACGAATTGCAAAGCTCCCCTATCTGGCATTAAATCTTTAAATTTCCCCTTAAACTGACCATCTTTTGGACAGACAATTTCTCCTTCTATTGGACGTCCCCATTTATCAAATGTCCCCTTAAAGAAGGCATTATATCCCTTATTTTGAAGGTGATACGTTTCCCCGTCTTTTTGAACTCGAGCGTGGAACACATTTTTGACTTTTTTTCCTTTATGAGCAGTCATTACAGCTTGAATTAATCGGTCTTTCTTAAATTTCGCAACGAATACACTTCCATCGTTTAAGGTAGCTTTGGCCTTCCCATATTTATCATCATTTTTAAAAGTATATTCGTAAATCCCACCCGGACTTGTTAATTTTCCTCTACCATGGGCTAGCCCTCTTTTAAAGGTCCCTTCAAATATCTCTCCATTAAGGTCCTTTATAAAACCATACCCGGAAAGTAGTTCCTTATTTTTGTGATGTCCTAAAAATACAGATCCATCTTTTAGTTCCAACTTTTCATAATCTGATTTGAGGTTAGCTATTTGCCTGGGAGAAAGGACGCCAAATGTTTCTTCGATAGCTACAACTTTTGCAATTTGAGAAGAAATAAATTGAGTTAGGTCCCCTGATAGTTTTTCCTGAGCAGCAAATGCCTGTTTACTAACTCCAAATCGTTTTAGCAAGCTATTTTTGTTTATTTTTACATATTCATTATCGTTTGTTTTTAATAAAACAAACCTTCTTTTCTCGAAAAATCCTAATTTTGGGGGCTTAGCCACATTGGACGTGATAATTGAATCATAAGCGATAAAATATCTTGTAGAACCTCCCGCATCAGTGAATTCAATTCGGTTCTTACTTTTACCTGAGCTATTTAGAAGCTTCTCTGCAGACGTATTTTGATGGAAAGAAATATTAAGAGGTGAAATTGACATATGGATCTCCCATTTAAACAAATTAATTCAATAAGTATAACATAATTATGAATTAATTCCAATAAATGATTATTAATTTAGTAAACCTTTGCCATTTACTCATCCAAGAATTCCTGTTCTCGACCATCGGGATAAGTCATCTTACCCTGAATAATATTCCCCGCTTGATCCAACAAGCCAATAAATGTGCGATGATCTGCAAATACCAGTTTCCCCATTTTCATCCTGCCATCTTCATAAAAAGTCCCATCGAATTCAAAAAGTTCACGCCCATCTGGAAAAAACATCTCGCCTTGTGCTCGTATACCATTTTGGCTTTCATCATTGACCTTATAAAAAGCAATACCATCCTTATAATCACCTTGCTCATCAAAAAGCCCATCATACCAGCTGCCATCTGGATAAGAGACCTTGCCCATAAGAAAATTCTCGTTATGACGAAAAGTTCCATTGTAACTGATCAAATGATGTCCCTCAGGAAATTGCATAAAGCCCTTTAGAGGAGCTCCGCCATTTTTACATTGTCCCGCAAATAGCCTTCCATCTGGAAAATATAGAAGCCCTTCACAATATCCCCGCCTGTCATAGGTCCCACTAAACTCCCTTCCATCTGCATAGATAAGATGACCTTGTTTTATGCGACCTTGCTCGAACAGACCCTCAAAAATACTCCCATCATGAAATGTGAGTTTTCCACGGTCGTATTTTCCATCTGGCTGTAAGCTCCCTTGGTATTCAATAAATAAATTTCCTGGAGGATACCTAAGATGCCCATCATGTGGTTCCCATCCTTCAAACTTTCCATTAAATACACTTCCATCGAAAAGAATCAATGAGCCTTCTTTTAAACACCCCCATTCGTCAAATGTCCCTTTAAAGCGATCTATTCGGCCAGCTTTAGAAATCTCGAGAACACCTTCTGCGGGTGAATACATCGTAAATTTAGCCTTCAGTTTTTTTCCATGAATATGAGTCATTTTCCCCTGAATCATACGATCCGCTTTAAATTTTCCTAAAAAAATATTCCCATTTGCAAAAGTTATTTTGGCTATTCCTTCCTTTTGACCATTCTTAAACGTATAAGCGCATCTATCCCCTTTAGGATCACTCATAAATCCCTTACCATGGAATTGACCTTCCTTAAAATGACCTTCGAACATTTTACCATCTGGTAATTTCAAAAAACCATAGCCGGAACGTTCTCCATCTTTTTTATGCCCTAAAAAAACACTTCCATCTGTATGTTCTTCAATAACATAATCGGGCCTAATTTTAGACCTTTGGGTAGGCGTCAAATAACCAAAATGTTCTTCTAGCAATTTGGCCTTTTCAATCTGGGCAACAACAACAGGATTTATGTCTCCGTGATGAAGTTTTTTTTGTTTTGAAAATTCTCTTTTGCTAATTCCAAATCTTTTTAAAAAACTATTTTTGTTCACTTTTACATATTCAGAATCGGATACTTTAATCAAGAAAAATCGTTTAGAAGAAAGATAGCCTAATTTGGGAGAAGAAGCATCCTTACTTTTGAGAATCGAATCGTAGGCGATTAAATAGCTTTTTGAATGGCTCAGATCAGTAAATTCAATCCGCTTTTTACTTTTTCCAGGCGCAGGCACTTTTGCTGCATTTTGAAGGATTTTGAAATCCAATGGAAGAATATGCATTATTATTCCCTATTTGTAATACATCTTTAAATATATGATATCAATAATTATATATATAAACTATCAGGTCATAAAAATAGAAAAGGCAAAGATCTTACTCTTTGCCTTTTTCAAGTTCATATTTTTTCTATTGTTACCTATCAAACACTTCATCCGTTATATGGCCTACGTATTTGTAACCGTCTTTAAATAGTAACGTTCCTTGTTGCATTTTTCCATCTTCAAGGGTTCCTTCAAATCTTACAAACTGCGGATGCTCAGGAGGAAATAACATCTCCCCAGATATAGGCTCTGAATGACTAAATTTTCCAATAAATTTGATTCCATCGGGATATGAAATAGTCCCCTCAGTATAGTGTTCGCCTTCAAAAAGACCTTGATAAATCGTTCTGTCTGTAGCGTAATAGGTTCCTTTCTCAAATTGCTCATTTTCGTTAAAGCGTCCCTCGAAAACAAGAACACCATTATCTGTGAGCTTTCCATGGAAAAAAAGACCTCCTCTAAACTGACCATCCTGGACCCGACCATCTGGGATTTGTTTGATCCCTAAGAAAGGTTTATTATTGAAAAACTTTCCCTCAAAAGAAGATCCATCAGCAAATGTCATGAGTCCTTCAGCATAGTTTCCAGATCCATCAAAATCTCCTTTATAACTTTCGCCTGAAGGAAGTGAAAACTCTCCTTTCAAAAAGTCGAAGTCTTTAAATGAGCCTTCAAAGCGAGCCCCATTTCCGAAGTTTATATGGCCTGTTTGAAAACGTCCCCAGACATCAAGCGTTCCTCTATAAATACCTGAGAGTCCCCCTGGTGTGGTTATTTGATATGAGCCATCCACTAGACGCACAACATGACCTTTAGCCTTTTTTTCGTATTGAGAAATCATTGCATACACTAAAACATCGTCCTTATGCGCCCCAACAAATACAGTTCCATTTTTCAAGGTCGCTTTCATTTTTCCATGTTTAGCACCATTTTTATAAGTATACTCGTAAGTGTCTCCCTGAGAAGTAGTCATTTTTGCTTTCCCGTGAACTTTACCATCTACATAAGTGCCTTCAAATTTTTCTCCAGTGGATGTTTTTAATAAACAATGTCCTGTACGCAGGCCATTTTTTTCGCATCCCAAAAACACAGCATCGTCCTTTAGCTCTTTCATCACATAATCAGATTTGAGCTTGCTCATCTGCTTCGGAGAGAGCTGCCCAAATATGCGGTGAATGGATTCTGCTTGCGCAATTTGGGAAGAAATTAATTTTGCTAACTTTTCCTTAGAATTATTTTCTTTAAATGTTTCTTTACTAATTCCAAATCGCTTAAGAAAACTATTTTTGTTAACTTTTGCGTATTCCGTATCAGATATTTGGATCAAAAAAAATCGTTTTCTTGCAAAAAAATCCAGCTGAGGAGTTACATTTGCACGAATAATTTTATCGTAGGCAATTAAATACCGGTTGGAAGAATCCTCCGGGCAAAATTCAATGCGCTTTTTTCTTTTGCCCGAACTATTGGGAAGTTTTTCTGCAAGCTGATTAGAATAAAAATTAAAACTTGGAAATGAAATTGACATGCATAAATCCCTTATAAACAAATTAATTTTATAAAATATAATACCATATTTCCATTTTTTAGTAATAAATTAATTTATTAGTTATTCGATGATATCCGAACTATTTAGAGTTTTAACTATACGAGAAGCACAAATGACTCATCAAAAAAAGTTTCGTTCATTAAGGGCACAGAGAATCTCCATTTTTGATTGAAACAACACATAAGTGGTTGATTGTGAAACTTCAGCCAATTTGGCTAATTTTTTCAATTGTGGATATAGGAAAATATCGACACCTAGAAGGATGCTTCACTGCACCATTGCTAATGCAGGGAAAAGAAGCCCCTTCAGCTTAGTCAAACACCGGTAGAAGAAAGCAAGAGCTATACACTCTTACCTTCTTCATTAATTTTAATGCTCTTTTTTTATTTCAGAGTTCTTTTTAGCATCTTCATTGACAACGCTAGGTTCTTTTTGCTTGAGATCAAGCTGCTTAGAAGACAAATAATCTGAGAAAATAAACTTTTTTAAAATAGGATATAATTTCCAAATCAACCCTATCAGACAAAAGAGAAGAATTAAATTTAGAAATAAAAGCGAAAAGAAAATAAAACGAAATCGTGATACTGATTCTTTTGCAAGATCGATCGACCAAATATTTTCCAATTGCAATGCATTTGAATGCATCCGGAAAGGTTGTTCAGTAATTGCAGCTCGTTCTCCAATAATGGTTACATTATCATATTTTAATCCCGTCACACTCGCCGCAACAAGCTGTCGAATTTTAGACCTTAGTTGACTATTTGGATCATCTAAAATCCCGTTATGTTTGATGTAAACAGAAGCTGTGATAGGTCCAGATGTCGTCCCTGTAATGGGATTTTCTTCTGGAAAAGAAATCATCACATTTGCATCGATCACACCATCGATCTCTTTAATTGTATTGGCAATCTGTTGCGCTAATCCTGCCTGATATCGAATTCTTTCCTGCGTTTCGGAAGGAACAAGACTCGAAGACCCAAAAATATCGAGTAAACTTTCTTGATGCTTTCTTGGAAGCCCTTCCTCATCCAAAAAGCTCATCGCATCCATGGCTTTATTTTCGGGAACTTGGATATCCCAAAGAACGGCTTTTTGAGGTCCAGTTCCGCCGCCTTCTGAACTTTCAACTTTTGTCGATTCAATATTTTTGCTATTCAAAAAAACGATAATTTCATTTGCGTCTTGCTCTCTAATTCCATGAACAATTGTTCTTTCAGATGAACAACTTGTTAAAAGAAACAATGAAATAAATAGATAGACAATTTTAACAATGGTATTTTTCATTATTACTCTTTAAATTTGATCGTGAACTTCATTTTCTTATTAAATTTCTGAAAACATTTCCACGATTAATTAGTCTTCATTAGTTTAAAATATTAGACAAAATAATACATTCGAGGTTAATACAAATGAGCTAAGCGCTTCTAGCCAAACCACAGGTTTTACCTCGGCCTCTTTTATTCAGAGTGGACCATTAGATGGACGAAAGTTTATTCCTTCAAATCCTCAAGAAAAAAAATCGGGAGTCATCGAAACCACGCTAAGCACATATAATCTTTCTTTTACATTCCCACCTATTTTCAACAAACAAGAATGTGCCAAAGCATGCAATGAAAAGAAAAAAAATTGACAAATGTTAAGAAATACAGAATTAAATTCTAAGGTGTATGAAAAAAGTGCTTGAAATCATTCAAAAAAAGCAGATCTTCTGGAAGCCTCACCCCTCTTTTTAAAACCTCGGAAGAGAAGAAACACTGAAATTGACGCAAAATCCATTTACAAAGAACCATTTGAAAACATTAATCGCAATGAAGCCATTTCTTCAACCCCACCCCTTTTCCTATCATGCTTTAAAATTCGACTTAGACAACTTAAACAACATTTAAATGGTGTCTTTAGAAAAAGGATTGAAAGATCTTCAAAAAACTTAATCTAATTATCGATAACTTATATTCTTCAACTTAGAATAATATTCATCTTTTGATCTTGTAAAAAAATTAAATATATTTTAAGCAAAAAAAAAGATAACTAAATCTCTATAGGGGAATTTATATGGATGAAAAATATGGACTCGGGTACAGGTTCCAGGAATTCGATCAAATTCGTCGAAATTGGACCGGTTTTCTTGCAATAGGCATTTTATTGATTATTATCGGTAGTGCGGCAATTGGATTTTCAGTTTTTACAACTCTTTTTTCTATCTTTATTCTGGGTGCTTTCTTGGCTTCGGCTGGTATCCTTCAAATTATTCAAAGTTTTTGGGCTAGAAAATGGAGCGGCTTGTTCCTTTCCGCGGCTCTTGGGATTCTATATCTTGTGACAGGAGTAATTTGTTTTGCTAGGCCCACTTCAAGTGCTATAGCATTAACTCTTTTGATAGCAGCTTTTTGCTTAATTAGTGGACTAGTCAAAATGTTTAATGCGATCGTACTTCGCTTTTCTCAGTGGGGCTGGGTTTTCTTTAATGGTTTAATCACTTTTATTTTGGGTATTTTAATTTTATCCGATTGGCCTGTATCAGGTTTATGGGTGATTGGATTGTTTGTAGGAATTGACATTTTGCTCTTAGGTTGGACATGGGTTCTCTTAGCTCTATCAGCCAAAAAGAGTGAAAGCTAGAGCATTTTCAAGCAGGGTAGCAAATGGCTATCCTGCTAAATCTCTTCTTTTATTTGATGGTAACACTCCCTCCTTTAAAAAACTTATCCGTCCATTTTTATAAGTAGATAGTTTGACTAAACAAAATAAAAACCGAACGTTATTATATTTTACACTTCTTGTCGTTAATGATGGTTTTTGATAAAATACAATTATTTCTTTAATTGGAAGAATCACATGACAACTTTATCTGTTGCTTTCTATAAAAATAAATCTGCTGAAAAACTTTTTATTCCAGAAAAAAGTTTAGGAAAAAGCAAAAAACGGATTGAATTTTCTAGTCTAGAAGGAACAGACAGATACTTAATTGCTTACGATTCAGTTATTCAGACAAAAAATGGGGTGCCTCCCAAACTAGGTTTTTTTGCTAACAAAAGGTTTGTTCTATTAAAATCTAATGAAGGCTATATCAAAGTAAATGCAAATAGTTTGCGAAAAAGATTTGAAATTAGTAAAAAAGAACTAGCGAAACAAAAAAAGTGCAATAATGGGGATTTAACCCAATTTATAGCTTCTCGAATTCAAAAAAAGCTCACTGTGGACCAGGGATTTGGAAAAATTCAGTCTGAGCAGAGAGCCTCTACTGACATGGCGCTAATTCATGGCTTAAATTCTCAGAAATTCAATGATATTCCGCCCCAGCAGAAAGTCTCTACAATTTCCGATACATATACAACAATATCAACTTCTGAATTAAATACTCTGGTTTATACACAGGCGGCGAAAATTGCCGAGAAAAAATTGCTCTATTGGATGCCTCATCCCCTTTTTACAAATTCTGAGGGTCCTTTTCCAGACGAGTATATGAATGTTCCAGATTTTTATGGATCACGCCATTGTATGTTCTATTTTGGAAAAGAAGAAACACTAAAACTGTTCAATAGTAAATTCACAAAGAATTATTTTTTGGAATGGCTAAATGAGAGACCTGATAGTGAACAACTATCTGATTCAAAGATGAACATTTCCCAGATTTTAGAACATCCAAATCAGCACCCTTCTCCTATTTTTATGTCGTGTGCAGATTTTTTCTATTTATCATTGTACAAAGCAAAAGTTATTACTAAAGATCAAATTTTGCAGATCTACCAAAGTGCCAGACAACAACAAATGATGGATGATCAAGCCTCTGCAATTTCTACCCATTTTTATGGATTTGATACACATCAATTTGAAGACATGGAGTCAATGACAACACAAGGAAAGCCAGGCGATGTTGTCATTGGATTTGATGAAAATAATAAGCCAATGCACATCATGTTTCTTGGAAAACCAGGATCTGCTCTAGGTCTGTGGAGACTACCCGCTTATCATGCCGTCGAATTTAAATTAAAAGAAATTGAATGGTTCAAAATGAAACTCAAATGGTGTCCTTTACAAAAGGGACTGGACAACCTTCTCGCAAATATAACGATGCAGTAATTAAAGCAGCTCTCGCAATTCAGTCCCATTTGTCAAAGATAGAGCTTGCGGTTCACACACTTTCATGCAAGGATAATCTGAACAATGCAAGCAGGGTTGCCTTTGCGGATAGAGCAAAGGATGCCTTTTTTCCAAATCTTCTATATAGATGGCATTTGCCGGACAGGCTGCCATGCATGCATCACAGCCTGTACATAATTCTTGGAAAGTTCTTTCGGAAGAGGAAGCTCCTGGCGGGCGGACTTTTTGTGTTTCGTCTGCCATGGATTCCAATTTTTTCACTATGGGATGGTCTTCAATTAAACTCAGTCCACTGGAAACAATCTTCCTAAAAGCTGATGCAAAGAAATGCTGACGATCCATCCTTATTCTTGAAGGACTCTTAAAACCAGATTCTTTCCATTTTCAGTCAATGAAACTGTCAATGGGCTTCTTTTTTTAAGAAAATTTGCTTGGATAAGCATATTGCAAATGGCATCTACACCACGCGATTGTAAACCGATCCGATTTCCCATTTCATAACGATCGACTTCTCGATCAAAATCATCCTGCACCTCTTCATATACAGCAATCATGAAGCGTTCATCTTTTGTTTTAGCGCGACTCATTTAGTAGACCTTTTTATTTTTTTTAACCTTGCCCCTTTAACAGAGTCTTCAATGATATATCCATGAGAATGAATCAAATCTCTCAATCGATCAGCTTCAGACCAGTTTTTATTCTGTCGAGCAATATTGCGCTGTTCAAGCGCGTCTTGTAATTCTTGAGGAATCTGCTCTGCTTGCACTTCGAATGTAAAAATGGCCAGAACCTGATTAATTTTTTGCAGAAAATCTAAAATTTCTGCAGCTTCAGAATCTCCCACAAGCCCCTTATCACACAAAGTATTGATTTCTCGAATCATTTCAAACAAAGCGGCTAATGCAACAGAAATGTTGAGATCATCCGCTAGAGCTTTAGCAAATGCATAGAGCGTTCTTTCGATGACTGGTGCCACTGATCCCGAGTCTGCAGATCCCTTGATCTCTTGCACTCGTCTGATAAAATCCTGCACTCTTCTTAAGCTGTGCCGAACAGCGTCCAGTCCCTCAAAAGTAAAATTCAACTGTGTTTTATAATGCGTTTGCAAAAGCATGTAACGTACTTCGACACCTGAAAATCCTTTGGCTAAGAGATCTCTCAGCGTATAGAAATTTCCCATACTCTTAGACATTTTCTTCCCATCCACAATCAAGTGCTCAGCATGCATCCAGTGCTTAACAAATGTCTTTCCTGAACATGCTTCAGATTGCGCAATTTCATTTTCATGGTGAGGGAACATATTATCAACCCCACCCACATGGATATCAATGGTATCTCCCAACAATTGCATGGCCATGGCTGAGCATTCTAAGTGCCATCCGGGACGGCCAGGACCAAAGGGGCTATCCCAATAAATTTCTCCATCTCTCTGCGGATCATAATTTTTCCACAAGACAAAATCTGATACGTTTTCTTTGTCATATTCATCTGCAGCCACCCGTTCCGATGCACCAACCTTCAACTCATCTAATTTAAGATGAGACAAGCATCCATAGCGAGGAAACTTTCGAATAGCGTAATAAATGCTGCCATCTTGCCCTTTATAGGCAAATCCTTTATCGATGAGTGTTTGAATCATCTCAATCATCGGCTGGATATAGTCAGTGGCAGCCGGGTAAACTTCGGCAGGTTCAATGTGCAAAGTTGCAAGATCTTGAAAAAAAGCATCTTTATAAGGCTGTGTAAAGGCATTTAGCGTAATTCCTTTAGCAATAGCCCCTTTAATGGTTTTATCATCAACATCAGTCAAATTCATCACCTGTTTAACTTTCAAACCAAAAAATTTCAAAGTTCTTCTCAACAAATCTTCAAACACATAGGTTCTAAAGTTTCCGATGTGTGCAAAGTTATACACGGTGGGTCCACATGTATACAATGTGATTTGCCCCTTTTCTGCGACCAAGGTTTCTTTGACACGTTTCTCAGTGTTAAATAGTTGAATTGGGCAGTTTGTGAAATTTAATGATAAATGCTTGGTATCCACAAATGTCATTGTTCCTACTCAGATGTTTCTGTTTGCTTATTTATATATTCTGCTTCCAATTCACGATAATGAATTTTTCCTGTTCCCATTAATGGAATTTCTTCCAGCTGGATCAAGGCTGAAATTTTCACCAAATTGCTAAATCCTGCATCACGCAATGCTTTATTAATTTCATCCAACGTGACAGAAAACTTCGTAAATAAAAAGAGTTTTGTTTTTCCTCCATCGTGCTCCTTGGCACTAACGGCAAGAATAGGCCCCTCTTCTGCCGACCACCCTTTTTCAAGAGCTGTCTGCAAGAGCACATCTTCTATAGCCGGCAAGCTCACCATTTCTGCACCGATTTTGATAAATCGTTTCATTCTGCCAGAAATCGTTAAATTACTTTCTGGATCGAGGAAACCCAAGTCGCCCGTCTTATACCAGGTTTTTCCTTCGATGTCGACAAAAGGAGATGCAAGTCCCGGGTTTAAATAGCCTTGAAAAACATTTGGACCTCTTGCCAGAATTAATCCTTGTTGACCTTGCGGAAGAAATGCATACGTTTCCGGATGCACAATCACAATCTCGATTCCGGGGAAAGCTTTTCCAACACCTCGATTCGGCTTGCCCACTTCGTTTGCGGTCAAAATAGGTGAACATTCGGTAATTCCATATCCCTCAAGAAGCGCATCTAGTTTTCCGATTTGCTCCATTTCTCGGAATAACTGAGGGGGAGCTTTTTCTGCACCCGTTACACATAAACGTAAGGAATCCAACTGGCCAGGATTTGAAGATTTAATCATTCCTCTTAGAAAAGTAGGGGCCCCACAGGTAATCGTGACTTTCCACTTTTCGACATTTCGAGTCAATTCTTTGCCGTTTGTTGGATCTGGAGAATAAACCACTCGCACTCCCGCAAGCAGGCATAAAATCCCACAAATGTTAAATCCTAATGCGTGGAATGGAGGCAAAAATCCATAAAAAACGTCGTCAGAATAAATTTTGATTACATTAAAAATGGTTCTCTGATTACTTAACAAGTTTTCATGTGTCAAAGGAACCCCTTTTGGCAAGCTTTCTGTTCCGCTCGTGAAAAGTAGAACGGCCTCATCGTCTTTTGAGATATTTTGCATATTAAACTTTTTCAAAATCGCTCGCGTACTTCTTTTCGACCACCAAAAGGCTTTTAATTTGTCAGAGAGGCTAAATTCATGTCGCACATCTTCAAGTAAAATCAACTGGTTTTCAATAGGTGTTAAATCGACATTATGCAGCTTATCGATAAAAACCCACGAACTTAAAACAGTCTCTAAACCAGCTAATTGGACTACAGATTCCAAATGACGAGCTCCCACTGTCCAGTTAATCAAAACAGGAACTTTGCCCGCTATTTGGGTTGCTAAAATGACTACATAGGCAGGAACGCTAGCGGGTAGCATGATACCAATACGTTTACCGGGCAGCTTTTGAATATAGGCGGCCAATAGCAACACACGCATTTTCAGTTGTGAATAGGTTAATATGCCAGAACGTTCATCCGCACAGGCAATCGTCCCCTTCTTTTTTGCACATTGATTAAGAAAGACTTCCGGAATCGTTTGACCTGGAGCTAAATTTACTTCATGCCGAGAAAATTTTTTATTCCATTTCGAAAAATCTTTATCTTCGTTTTGAGTTTGTTCTTTACAGACAATCTGTTTGGATGCCAAAGCCATTAATTTACCGACAGTCGTCAACTCTTTAAAAGGGACGGTATCGACATCAAATTGATCTTTTAAATACACATTCAATTCGGAAATATCTAAAGAATCTAAGCCAAGATCTGAGGACAATGACATCTCTGGATGGATATTCGCAGCCGAAATGTCTGTCATTTCTTGCAATTTGCTTAGAACGCTTTCGCGAATACCCGGTGGAATTGAAGCGATGTTTACATCAGGATCATCGTTGTTATCTTCGACGGTTATTTTAGGATAAACCTCTCCCCACATACTAGTCGAAACAAAAATTAAAGAATCACCAGGATATTCACCCTCTTGCTGCGTTAGTCCATCGGGGCGATTGTACCAATGTTCCAAATAACGATTAAATTCTAAGCGGCTACCGTGAACAGGCATATCTGCCGGAGCAACTTCATATTCAATAATAACTTCACGTCTGGGAGTAAAAAGCAAAAGGTTTTTAAAAACGCTTTTGACTCCATCCATAATGACTTTAAACATATTTGGCGTTTGGCCTGTCAATGCGCGTGAGAAAGAGCTTCCCCACAATCCTTTAACGCGTACAAGGACAATATTAGTATCGGGAGCCGCTTGTAAAATACGATGGACACCCGAATTTCCCCCCAAAATCTCGCGAGCAGTTTGTTTTAAACCGCCTCCGGGATAGATTAAAAAGTTATCTTTTTGATTTAAGCCATCAATCACAGCTTGCAAAGCTTTTTCACTTTTATTGCGCTTTAAACTATTTCCCGAAGTTTCGAAATTGGGAACTGGAATGGCCTTGAAAAAACGCATTAACCAATTGATAGCAGGATTGTAATACATATACTCGATCACCATTGGCCTGATGGAAAATTTTTTCATAATGCCAATAGATGTCAAAACAGGATCGACGAAAACAGCTGGATGGCTCGGCAAGAAGAGAACGCCTCCAGGCTTATTCAGAGTGTTTTCATTCAAATTTTCTAGGCCTTTGTACGTTACTTTATATCTAAACCAAAGGACAAAACGAAAAAAATATACAATTAAAAGCTCGGCAATAAATCGCACAATATATTCTCCATTTTAATGAAGCATGGCTTAATATTTAATCCATGTCTCTTGAATAAAGAGTTGAGTATAAACTTTTTCGAGATTTTCTTCCATAGCTTAGAAAGGTGTCGCTTTCAGGGCAAGAAATGCTGAAAATGGAAAAGCTTTGCCATCAAATTTGATGGCAAAGCCAGAGTAGTGTGGATCGATTACATCACCCCTTTTCTACAGGGAGTCCCCGATGCTGCCAGGCGACTAACCCACCCGCCAAGTTATAAGCCTCGCTTTCTTGCTTATCTACGCTCCAGCAAGCTGCAGCATAAGCAGATCGATGGCCTGACTTGCAATAGAACACAATTTTTTTCGTAGAGGGTACAGATGGAACTTTCTCAGCTTTAAATTGTGAAATCGGCAAAAGAGTCGCATTAGAAATCCTCTCTTCTTGATATTCACACAATTCCCGGACATCCACCAACACAACTTGCGAGTCATCCATCCATTGCTTTAAAGTCTGAGGATCAATTTCTTTAATTTTTTTTGCCATATACGCCCCCTAAACGATTTCCATAATCTCAAAAAAGCAAACAATTCTAGCATTTGTTTCTTTAAATTGCATTATGGCGCATTTGGAGCTATCTGGCAATATTGAATTAAAAAAAAATCTATATCGTTTATTCCGTTTTCTTTACTCTACAAAATTTCTGCAGCCAGTGCCGCCAATTCCGATCTTTCTGTCTTTTCTAGAAACATATTCCCATAAATTTTTTGATCGGCAAACCGACCTACTGCATAGGTCAATCCGTTTGAATCTTTATCCAAATAAGGATGGTCAATTTGTGTAGGATCCCCCGTTAAGATCACTTTAGTACCTTCACCCGCACGAGAAATAATCGTCTTAACTTCGTGTGGAGTTAGGTTTTGGGCTTCATCCACAATGATATACATTTTTGGTAAAGAACGTCCACGAATGTAAGTTACGGCTTCCATCTCAACTTTTTTGCTTTCCGTGACCCAGCGCAGGGTATCGGTTGTTTGCCCTGAAGGAGATTCACACAAAAATTCTAAGTTATCATAAATAGGCTGCATCCAATGAAAGAGCTTTTCTTCTTTTGTCCCCGGCAAATACCCGATATCACGTCCAAGAGGAATTACGGGTCGGCTAACGAGAATCCGTGAATAGATTCCTTCGTCAAAGACCTTCCTTAATCCGCAAGCCAAGGCCAATAGTGTCTTACCTGTTCCCGCTGGCCCCAGTAATGTCACAAGCTTAATATCGTCACGCAACAGCAGGTCCACCGCACAGCGCTGCTCCACATTCCGTGGTTTAATTCCCCACATATTGACAGATTTTAGCAGGGGTTCTACCTGCTTACGTACAGGGTCGTACTTTCCTACAGCCGAAGAATTCTCTGGAGAGGTCATCACAAGATACTCATTCGGATGGCAATCTAAATCGGGCAGCTTGATGAATCCATCTTTGAAAAAGGAATCTACATCATGCTTTGTCACCTCTACTCGTCGGTTTCCCCGGTACATGGTTTGATAAGCATACTTGAGGTTCTCATAATCTTCTGCTTCCAAGCCAATTGCTTCTGCTTTAATGCGAGCGGCAAAATCTTTTGAAACAAAAACAACATTTTCTGAGCGTTCAAATAGCAGATAAGCTGCCATAATGATTTTGTTATCTGTTGTAGATAAAGAAAAGTCTCCCTTATAATCTTTTTTAATCTCAAGCGCAATGCGCACGTCGGAATCATTAGATAAAGAGATTCCATTATGTAAATCACCCTTTCCTTCGGATGCTAAAGAATCTAGAAAACGAAAAAAAGCCCGCGAATTCTTTCCTAAATCATTAGGTAAGCGTTTCATTTTGTCGAGTTCTTCTAAAACAGCTACTGGAATGACAACACGATTACGAGGAAATTTAATAATCGCTTCAGGATCATGCAGGATCACGTTAGTATCAAGTACAAATGTTTTTTTCACTAGAACCTCCTTTACCGAACTTTTCAAAGGGGACGCAATTTAGTATGGTGAACCTATGAGCCGAAGCTTACGAAAGAAAGAAAAAAAGTGCGAAACAAAAATGCATGTTGAGAGATCTATTTTTGAACAATTCAGCAATCAACCCCATCGACTGCTAATTTAGTTTGACGAGAAATCCCCTCTCGAGCTAAGATTGAAACTTCAAGTAGATAAAGAAGTTAAAGGAGCTTTATGAAAATAACAGATAAAATTTTAAGCATCCCTCCTCATATTTCAACGACTTGGGCTAACATTTCCTCTCTACAAATGAAGGGACTTCTCTTAGTAGTCACTCTAATGGGAGGCGAAAGCGTCAATATACCAGGCTTATCTCTAGAAATTATTGAGAAAATCTTTTCTACCCATGCAACTTTCTTAGAACAAGAAACCCTTGCCCCCTCCTCCACATCTCACTTACTGTCTTCTAAAGGAACAGTGAGTGAAATTGAACTTCCTTTTCGGATGGGTTTCTCAACATTAGATGGGATAGGAACAGCCTTACAGCACAATCCAGCTCACGCTGACGCCCCTGACCTCCCTGAAGAAATTCTCGGAAAAATTGGAGCTATTGCTAAAATTATTTCTCCCGAAACTGAAGGCGATATTCCGAAACCGGAACCGCATTGCAATTGCATGCATTGCCAAATCGCAAGAACGATTCATCAAAACCTAACTGATGAAGAAGACTATGAAGAAATCGAGAACATTGAAGAGAATGCGGTAGAAGACGTTTCTGAAGAAGATCTACGTTTTTCCGACTGGGATATCACGCAAACTGGCGATAAGCTATTTTCTGTGGTTAAACGCCTAGACCCGGCAGAGAAATATAGTGTTTATCTCGGTCACCCAGTAGGGTGCACCTGTGGCCACACAGGCTGCGAACACATCTTAGCCGTTTTAAAAAGCTAAATGCATACAAGGAAGAATTCAAAAGGTTCTTCCTTTTTAAGACTCTTCTTAGAGTAAATTTAACCTAATTTTTTCTTCATCTCTTCTAAAGAAATCGTTCCCTTTGCTGCATTTTTTAAAGCAAGCTTTGCTTTACGAATATCTTCAGCATTTTCCAGAGCTTCCAAAATTTCTAAATCCTCAATTGGCACTATAGCAACCTGCCTCTTGTGATTAGTAAGAAGAATACGTTATTGTTTTTAGCTAACGCCTCCAAAAATATTCCTAAGTCCTTTCTCACTTGAGCAACGAAAACCCTTCTCATGTTTACTAAGCATTCACACCGCAATCTCAACACTTCCCATATTAAATATTAACTCATTGGTTTAAGTATTTTTAGCCTTTTTAACTTTCAATTTTTAAATTTTACAGTTCTTTGGAATCCATGATAAAGATAAATAAAAAGAGTCAAATTTTAGACTTCAAAAGACCCATTTAGCTGATCCTTTTCTTGTATTAAAACCCTTAAAAGACATAACATCTACTTATCCACTGTCATCATTACCCTGGAGCAGATCATGTCCAAAATCTCCACAACCCTTCTTCTTTTTTGTTCAACTTTAATTGGAACTATCCCTTCTCCCTTAATGGCCGCAAATCCACCTGGACTTTCCACAAATGCATTTCCGGCTTTTACTGGAAAGGTGATTCGCAATAAAGTCAGAATTCGACTTGAACCTTCCATGGAAAGCATGATTTTAAAAGAAATCGTCAACGGAGATATGGTTGTTGTAACGGGTGAAACAGACGAGTTTTACGCCATTCTGCCTCCTGAAGAAACAAAAGCCTACATTTTTCGCACATTCGTGCTAGACGACATTGTTGAAGGGCATAAAGTAAACGTGCGCCTATCCCCCTCACTTGAATCCCCTGTAATTGCGCAATTGAATACGGGAGATCGGGTAAACGGATCTGTGAGTACATCAAACGCAAAATGGTTGGAAATCACACCTCCAAATCATGTACGGTTCTACATTGCCAAAGATTATATTGAAAAAATTGGCCCCCCCGATTTAATGGCTAAAATCGAAAAAAGAAAGCAAGAAGCCTGCTCCACTTTCAGCCAAACGACATTAGCTCTCCAAACAGAGCTCCAAAAACCGTTCGAAAATATGCATGTCGACCATTTGTTTCAAAGCTTGAATCAAATGGCTAAAGAATACACCGATTTACCAGATGTTTCGGCGCAAGCAAAAGATTTCTTAAAGCACAGCCAAGAAATTTATCTGCATAAAAAAATCGCGTATCTAGAAAACAAAACACAAGACCATTCTCAGAATTGGCAGGCAAAGCATTATGAATTGACTTCTGAATTAGAAGAAAAACAGAACAAGCTCGCTCAACTCGAAAAAGAATTAGCTGCAAAAGCACAAGCCCAACAAAGTCATGTCGCGACTCCAACGACGCCCCCTAAAGCTAAAACCCCTTCTTTGCAATGGGCATCCATTGAGCAACAGCGTTTCGAAGAATGGATTGCTAAGCGTGGCGGAGAAG
Organism: Parachlamydia acanthamoebae; assembly: GCF_000875975.1. NCBI lineage: Bacteria > Pseudomonadati > Chlamydiota > Chlamydiia > Parachlamydiales > Parachlamydiaceae > Parachlamydia > Parachlamydia acanthamoebae. The sequence continues at coordinate 70,828 of NZ_BAWW01000008.1, forward strand.
GAACTTTTGATGAATTTTATGAAGAACAAGAAGTCAATCACACAGTGTTAACAGGAATTATTGAACCATATTCCCGCCCTGTTAAAAATAAACCGGGTGATTTTGTTTTAATTAACCAAGTCACACATTTACCCATTGCTTATCTGTATACAACAATCGGCTCAATTCAAGACAAGATAGGGCAACCTGTGACGATTCATGCCTCTCCAAGGCCCAATCATCACTTTGCTTATCCGGCTTATTATATCTTGTCGTTTGAATAGATTTTAAACTATTAAATTTAATAAATATGAAAGAAAAATTTTACACTTCAATCGTTTCGTTTTTTTGCCTAGTTGTTGTCGTGACCAGCTTACTATCTGCGAAGCTATTTCCAGCACCTTTCAGTTCCAATTTTTATTTGCCTGTTGGGATGCTCTGCTATCCTTTTACATTTTTAGCTGGCAACATTGTCACTGAAATTTATGGGTCTCGTCACGCAAGCTTTATGATTTACCTGGGATTTGGATTAGCTCTTATTACCCATTTTTTTATTGACTTTGCGATATCCCTCCCCTCTTCAAATCCCGAAATCCAGGTCGCCTTCAAAGCTGCTTTTGGGTTAAATGGAATCACCATTTATGGCTCTATGTTAGCATTCATTATCTCACAAACTCTTGAGATTAAGCTTTTCTTGTTCATAAAAAAACTAACTAACGGAAAGTATTTATGGCTTAGAAACAACGGTGCGATTGTTGTTTCGCAATTTATCGACACGTTTATTGCAAATTGGATTCTTCTTTATCTGGGAATGAAACTGGATTTAGAGCAAACGATCCATATTATCTTGGCGTGTTATGTATATAAGCTGATTCTTTCATTTTGCGGAACACCTTTATTTTATGGGTTTGTCTATCTACTAAAAAATAACATTGGACAACCCGATTCTAAACCTATTGTTGTCGACGCTTGAGAATATGATCCATTTTAAAAGGCATATACGTTGGTTGCTTCCACTCATAATATGGCTTTGCATCACGCCCTTCACTCCGCGCATCGATTTAGCACTGAGCCACTATTTCTACTCAGACAGCACGAAACATTTTGCTTCAAATGCCTTTTATCAATGGGTTTATAACTACGGCGCTTGGCCAGGACTTTTCCTTGCGGTAAGCGCGCTTGTCGTTTTAATTCTTTCTTTTTTTATTCACGCATGGCAAAAATGGAGATCCAGTGCACTTTTGCTTGTCCTCACTTGCGCGATTGGATCAGGCCTCGTTGTCCATGCCATTCTGAAGGAAAATTGGGGCAGGCCACGACCAAGACAAATCACCGAATTTGGCGGACAGCTTAATTTTCGTCCCTACTATGTCCCCTATTTTGCAAAGCAACCTGAAAAAACTAAATCCTTTCCGAGTGGACACAGCTCAATGGGATTTTATTTTCTTGTCCTTGTTGTTTTAGGTTATACGTTAAAAAATAAATCCCTCATTTATATGGGAGCAATCTGCACACTTCTTTTCGGCACATTACTCAGTTTAACGCGCGTTGCGCAAGGGGGACATTTTTTTTCGGATGTTCTTTTCTCCGGCTTAATCATGTGGTGGTGTGCTTTGAGTATTAATTGGTTATTACATCAGAAAGCATATGAAAGGACTCACTAAACGACAGCAAGAAATCTTGGATTACATCCAAGAATTTATCCATTCACATCAATTTTCTCCCAGTTATCGAGAGATTATGCAAAATTTTGGATATTCTTCTTTGGGTTCTGTTTCCAAGCATTTACAAGTCTTAAAGCGAAAAGGTTTATTAACGTCTGAAAAAAAATGCAGCAGATCAATAAAGCCCTTAGAAACAAAACCATCTCACCTTAATCAACATGAATTAGAACTCCCCTTCATTGGACATATTTTGGCCGGATTTCCTGTTGAAATTTTTCCAAAAACACAATCCCTCGCGGTTCCAAAGTTTTTAGTACAGGAACCCGATTCAAGTTATATTTTGCGAGCGCGTGGAAACTCTTTAAATGATGAGATGATCAGCGACGGAGATCTTTTAATAGTCGAAACGGGTAGAGAAGCGTGCTCAGGGGAATGGATTGTCGCTTTACTCAATGAACATGAAACATTTATTAAACGTTACTATCCTGAAGGCCAATATGTGCGCTTGGCTGGACATGATTCCGCACAGTCGCCCATCATGATTCACTTGGATGATCTTGTCATCCAGGGAATCGTTGTCGGACTCGTCAGATTATATGACTAATGGATAGGATTTCCTATTCATGCCATTCAGTGTCTTCAGGCTCAGGCTCAAAATCTTCTAATGTTTTAGACTTTTTTCCAGAAATCAAACGAATCAAAGAAAGAGTCCAGGCAATTAAAACATAAGTCCAAGACAGGATGAAAAACAGCAAAGGAAAATGCTGTACGATTCCATAAAAAATCAAAACTGCTGCCACAACAATGCAAAACACTAACTGAAAAGAAGCCACTCTGACATGTAAGCTTTTAAAACTGGGAAACTTCCATCGGCTAATCATAAAATAGCCCAAAACAACAAAAGCGGAGATCAAAAACCACGCTTGCGTTTCAAGACTGATGGAAATATAGTGATTAAAATCATTTGAAGCCAAAAACAGATTAGCAGAGACCATTGCCGCTGCCCCAGCAGGAATTGGCAGCCCCGTGAAATTTTTTTTATTGGCAGCTAAAAGCTCCTCATCGCCACGAGCCTGTTGGGCAGATGCACTAAAACGCGCTAATCTTAAAACGCCGCAAACAGAAAATATCATTGCCGCAATTGTCAAAAAAGCTGAAAGTTGCGATCCCTGTTCCAAGCTAGCTGTTTTAAGTACAATCACAGCGGGAGCAACACCAAAGGTTACAGCATCAGCTAAAGAATCAAAAATCCCACCAAATTCACTTTCCGCTTTCATCGCTCTAGCCACCGCTCCATCAAGCAAATCCGCGAACGCAGCTAGTAACATGATTCCTGCTGTTGCCATTAAGATATGTTGATCTACTTGGCCAAAATTTGTCATAGTCATTTTAAAAATGACAAACAAACCGCATGTTAAGCTAAATGCTGTTATAATATTGGGAAGTAAGTAGATTTTTTTCATCTTTTCCTCAGACATTATCTGATTAATATTGAATCCATTAAGTTTAATATAAAGGATTTATTCATTTACTGATAGCTTCAGATTTAAAAAAAGGTATATTAAACTAAAGAATTAATTAAAGAGCTGCTAACCCTTGAACTCTTTCCACTTGCCGTAAAGCTTCACGCATTTGGTGCATGAGGCGTCCGGCTTTTTCAGGATGGTGGCGGTCTTCATCTAAAATGTTCCATTCCTCAGTAATCTCCCCTTCTTGCAATAAAAATACGTGATCGGCCATCGCAAGAGCATCGTGAAAATCATGGGTCACCATCAAAATGGTTGTCTCCAATTGTTTTTGGATATGTCGCATAAAGACATACATCTGCTCCCTCAAGACAACATCTAGAGATCCAAACGGTTCATCTAAAAGTAAGACTGGACGATTTAAAATCAAGGCACGAGCAAGCGAAATTCTTTGCCGCATTCCACCAGAAAGTTCATCCGGAAATTTATCTTCACAGTCTGATAATCCGAACAAACCCAATAATCGACGCGCATCTTCTTTTAACTGAGGAAGAGGGACTGTTGTTTTTTTGCCTAGCTCTGCACTGAGTGTCATATTGCGAATAACCGTACGCCATGGAAGAAGCAAGTCCTCTTGCATCATGTATGCAATTAAATCGTCATTCTCTGACAATGGTTTGTTATCAATTAAAATTGCTCCTGAAGCAGGAGAAAGAAGCCTCGTTAAAATTTTAAACAATGTCGATTTGCCCGATCCAGACGCTCCAATCAGAGCTCCGCTTTCTCCCTTATTCAATTTAAGCGAAAGATTTTTAAGAATCTTGTTTCCTTCATACGAAAATGAGAGATTTGATATATTTAGCATTCGAAAACAACTTTGACATTAAAATTAAAAGAAGAAATCTTAAAATTTCATTTGATTTTTGTAAACCTATTTTCAGAACAATTATTATCACTTTTTTAGAGGCAATATGTCATTTCAGCAGACTTTACACGATGTTCAGCACAAGCTTAAAGACAACCAATTAGATGGCTGGCTGCTTTATGACTTTCGCCGCTCAAATCCCTTGGCATGCCAATTTCTTGAAATTGCGCCTGAAACCAATTTAACTAGACGTTTTTTTTATTGGATTCCTCAAATAGGCTCCCCCATTAAAATCATTAGCATCATTGAAAGCCACCTCCTGGACCACTTACCTGGAGAAAAATTAACCTACCGCTCATGGCCTGAGCTAGAGGGCCATCTAGCTCGGCTTCTTTCGGATAAAAAACAAGTAGCAATGGAATACTCTCCACGCAACGCCATTCCAGCAATCTCTAAAGTAGATGCGGGCACCATCGAAATGATTCGCTCATACGGCATTGAAGTGATGAGCTCGGCCGATCTTTTGCAAAGCTATACGAGTACATGGACCGCCTTTCAACTACAGACACATCGAAATGCGCTTAAAATTTTGGAAGAAAGTGCTCAGCTAGCTTGGAAATTGATCGCAGATAAATTAAGCACAAGTCAAAAAGTGACAGAGTATGATGTACAACAATTTCTCTTGAACTGCATGAAAGAAAAAGGCTGCATCACATCCGATCCCCCCATCTGCGCAGTCAACGCGCATTCTGCGAACCCTCACTATACACCTGATGCCAAACATTTTGCAGAAATTCGTCCAGGTGATTTTATTCTCATTGACTTATGGTGCAAACAAAATATCACTCATGCTGTTTATGCAGATATCACGCAAGTCGGCGTGGCTGCCGAAACCCCAACAATGTGGCAACAAACGATTTTTTCGGTTGTTAAAGAGTCCCGAGATGCCACAACACGCTTTATCCAAGAAAATATCGAAAACAACCTGCCCGTTATGGGCTGGGAAGCCGATCAAGTCAGTCGCGATGTAATCACAGAAGCAGGTTTTGGGAATTTTTTTATCCATCGCACGGGTCACAACATTGGAGAAGAAGACCATGGTCCAGGAGCTCACCTAGATAATCTTGAGACACACGATGAAAGACTTTTATTGCCAGAAACCTGCTTCTCAATAGAACCTGGAATCTATCTTCCAAATGAATTTGGAGTACGATTGGAATATGATGTCTTTATCCATCCTGACCGCAGAGTCGAAGTCACTGGAAATGTGCAAAATAGCTTGATTTGTCTAGGTGAATACAAATAATTTTTGATACCATTTTAACTTGCATACAATTGGATTTAGGATTAAACTTTTATCCTTTTAGATAATCAACATAAAGGATTTGTGTGGAGCAACAACAGCCCATCTCAAGAGGAAATATTTTTTCAGCAATGTTTTTAGTTGCTGGAACTTGCATTGGCGGTGGAATGCTCGCACTACCTGTTGCAACTGGAGTCAGCGGCTTTATTCCCTCTCTTTCTATCATGGCCGTTTGCTGGCTAGCAATGACTCTGACAGCTCTTTTCCTCGTCGAAGTAAGTTTATGGTTTGAGGAAGGCGCACATGTGATCACCATGACGCAAAAGATTTTAGGTCCAATTGGAAAAGCTGTAAGTTGGTTTCTTTATCTATTTATTTGCTACGCCTCTATCGTCGCTTATACTGCTGGCGGAGGCATTCAAATTGCGTCTGCTTTGGGACATTACTTAGGCCTGCCCATCAGCAAAGAAATTGGAGCTCTAATTTTCGTGGTGTTCTTTACCTTCGTCATTTATCTGGGAAGCCGATTTGTAGGAAAAGTAAATACCATTCTTTTCGTTGCCATGATTGCAGCCTATCTTGGACTTGTTGTCGTCGGAATTGATGAAATCCACCCAACCTTACTTAGCTATCAAAAATGGAACGTCTCCCTTTTTGCGGTTCCTTTTTTACTGACCGCTTTTAGCTTTCAAACCATGGTTCCCAGCTTGACTCCCTATCTCAAAAGTCATCCCAATGCTTTACGCTGGGCCATTATTGGTGGGACTTCTATCGCATTTGTTATCTATGCAATCTGGCAGTCTCTGATTTTAGGGATCATTCCTGTAGGTGGACATAATGGACTTGCCGCAGCCTTAATCAAAGGGGAACCTGCGACACAATGCTTGCATCAACATGTGATTGGCACTTGGATCTGTACAGTTGCGGAATTTTTTGCTTTCTTTGCAATCGCCACCTCATTCCTTGGAATGACTTTAGGTTTATTCGACTTTCTCGCTGATGGTTTGTCCATCAAAAAAGAAGGGATTGGAAAAGTTTTACTAAGCATCTTAATCGCTGTGCCAACGCTTTTATTTGCAGTTAAGTTTGAACGAATCTTCCTCGTTGCCCTAGAAACATCAGGTGGCTTTGGAGACTCTATTTTAAATGGGATGCTCCCTATTCTGATGATCTGGATCGGCCGCTACTGGATGAACCTCAAAGGCCCTTTTAAAGTACCCGGAGGAAAGCCTCTTTTAGCCATTCTCTTTTTGTTCTTCACATGTACACTGTTTTTAGAAATTCTTATTCAAGGTGGCTGGATTGCTTCCCCTTACGAAGAGTATCATTTGCATGACCTTGAAACACTCATTCATGAAGTCTAACACCAGGAATCGATTATGGGATTAATCACAGCCTTTAAAGCATTTTTTAAAGCCTTTAAAGACCCGCAAGGGGCTCAACAGTTTTTAGATGGACAACAACCATCTAAACAAATTCCTCAGCAAGAATCAGATCCTTCTCATCTACGTTTGCTAGCCATCTTGCAAAGAACGGGTCGTTTAATCGACTTTATTCAAGAAGACATTTCATCTTTTGATGATGCCCAGGTGGGTGCCGCTGTCAGGCAAATTCATCAAGACTGTCAAAAAACATTGGATGACTTGGTCGCGATTCGCCCTCTTTTAGACGAAAATGAAGGCTCAAAAATTCAAATCGCGGCAGGATATGATCCTTCAATGTACAAGCTTGTGGGGCATTTAAGCGGCACACCTCCTTTCACTGGAACAGTGATCCATCGAGGCTGGAAGGCGCATAAGAAATCTTTACCTAAAAAAACTGATACGCATCTGGATGAAATTATTTGTCCTGCTGAAATCGATATCATTAGAAAATCATAAGGGAAATCAAAATGAGTGAGAATAAACAGTGGATTATTGGCATAGATCTTGGAACAACCAATTGCACACTTGCATTTGCAGAATTTGATCCATCCCTTCCACCAACTTCTCAGCCTTTGATTCATCAATTTTCCATTCCTCAGCTTGCAGCAGCAGGTGAGGAACAAGAACTCCCCTCACTTCCCTCTTTTCTGTATTTTCCTTTGCAAGAAGAATTAAAGGCAAAGAGTGCCGCGTTGAGCTGGGATGCCGAACGAGAATTTTGTGTGGGAACATTTGGAAGAGACCGCGGAGGTGAACTTCCCGATCGACTCATTTCATCCGCTAAATCCTGGCTATGCCATTCTGGAGTGGATCGTCGATCCGCCATTTTACCTCCTCATGCAGATGAAAGCCCTAAAATGAGCCCCCTTGAAGTGACCGCACATTTGTTAAGGCATTTGAAAGAAGCTTGGGACACAAAAATGCCCGAAGCCCCATTTGTCGAACAAAAAATCTTAGTTACAGTTCCCGCTTCTTTTGATCCAAGCGCTCGAGAACTTGTTCAAGAGGCTGCTCGTTTAGCAAATTATCCCGAAACAATTTTATTGGAAGAGCCTCAAGCTGCTTTCTACGCATGGATGCACCAACACCACGACATTTGGAGAAATAACCTACTACAAGTAGGTGACAGCATTCTTGTCGTCGATATAGGTGGAGGAACCACGGACTTTAGCTTGATTTCGATATTGGACGAAGCCGGAAATCTCACTTTAAAAAGGCAAGCAGTAGGCTCTCATTTACTTTTAGGGGGTGATAACCTCGATTTAAGCTTAGCCTATCTAGCCCAAAACAAACTGGAAGAACAAGGGCACCATTTAGATGAAAGACAATTGCAAGCTCTCACCCAAACCTGCCGCCATGCAAAAGAATTGTTAATGTCAGAAAATCCACCCAAACATGTGGATGTCACAGTCATGGGAAGAGGCAGCAAACTTATCGGCGGATCACTTAAAACAAAAATTACCTTGGCAGAGGCCAAAGCTATTCTCGTCGATGGTTTTTACCCCTTAATTGCTCCGGAAGACCGCTCCCCTACAGAAAAACGTTTAGGATTGCAACAAATTGGCTTACCTTATGCACAAGATCCACGTATTACGTCACAACTCGCGAAATTTCTTTCAATGACGGGAGAAGGGGATCGTGGAAGCATGGAAGAATTTGTGTTACCCTCAAAAATCTTGTTCAATGGGGGAACAATGAAAGCGCAAGCTTTCCAAGATCGTTTTGTCGAATTATTAAATAATTGGGCTACAACTCTTAATAAAGCTCCTATTCAAGTTCTCCCAAATCCTGATCTAGATTTTGCAGTAAGCCGTGGCGCTGTCTACTATGGCTTAGCTCGCCAAGGAAAAGGGATACGGATTAAAAGTGGCACAAGTAGAAGCTACTATATTGGGGTGGAAGATGCTGTTCCAGCAATTCCAGGGATGCCAACACCTCTTAAAGCCATCTGTGTCGTTCCTTTTGGAATGGAAGAAGGCTCTGAAAAAGAACTTCCCGACCAAGAATTTTCTCTTGTTGTAGGAGAGCCCACAACGTTCCGCTTTTTCAGCCATGCGACTCAAAAATTTGCAGATGGAACAGATCCAGAAATAGGAACCATCATCAAACAATGGAAACAAGAATTAACCGAACTTCCACCCATCGAAACGTTCATTGAAAAAATGGAAGGAGATGGAAAAACACTCCGCGTCAAATTAAAATCTCGTGTTACAGAATTAGGCACTTTAGAATTATGGTGTGTTTCTTCAACTAATCAACATTGGAAATTAGAATTTGATTTAAGACAAAAGTAAACCATGTTTTTAATCTTTATCATTTCTTAACAATTTTGATGCATTCTCCCCCAACATTAAATTGGGGGATATATGAAAATTACAGAAAATCACATTAATAGTTTTAATCTAGAATCTCTTTCTAACTTCAAATCAATTGCTGTAAAAGGCAATGAAATTAGAGTTTTTGAAAATAAAGTTGACAAAGGCTTTAAAAAATTAAAAACCATAAAAATTCTGTCAGATCTTCAAGAAATCATTGGTTCAACGCCTTCTCCAGAAAACACCCAAAAAATTAACGCAATTATTACGCATATCAAAGCTGATAAAGAAAACAAACAAATTGCTTTTAAACCTGCACGAAAAATTGCTAATTGGATGAGTAAATTTTGGAATAAAATCCGTGGTTATGGATTTCAAACTTCACTCGAATTAGCTATCAAAATGTCTAGTGATACAAGATTGATTTGTGCATCACCCGACTCAGGACCGTTTTTAACACCAGAAGACCAAAAAGCGTATTTAGCTAAACGCATCGCGCATGATGCCAAAAACATCGCTGACCAACAACAAGCTGAGCGAAAAAGGCAAGAAGAATTAGAGGCTCATGCTGCGGAAGAAATGGAAGCTGAAAAACAACGTCAGGCAGAGTTAAAAGCTGAAGAAGATCGCTTATTTCAAGAACAAAGCGAGAGAAATAAAGCAAAGACTGAAGCAGAAAATAGAAAGCTTGAAGAAGACCAAATAGCTGAACGAGCTAGACTTGAAGAAAAAAATAGAAGAGAGGCTGAATCATTGGAAAAAAGCCGAAGAGAAAATGAACAAAAAGTTAAAGCTGAAAATGATAAATTAGACCAGCAAATCGCTGAAGAAAAAGCTCGTCAGGCAGAAATCAAAAAGCAAGAAGAACAAAAAGAAGCGGAAAGAAAAGCAGAGAGAGAAGCTAGAATTGCAGCGGAAGAAGCTCAAGAAGCACAAAGAAAAGCCGAACGATTAGCAGATCAAGAGCATGCTCAAGCTTTTGAACAACGCCAAGCAGAGGAACGAGCAAAAAATGCCGCTGAAGCAAACGCTCGAGATGAAGAAGCTCGCCGAGTAGCTAAATCATAATTTTTCTCATTTTAGGAAGCTCTAAGCCAGAGTTTCCTAAAAAATTTATTCTTCATCTATATGCTCTTCTTCAAATAAAAATCGGCTAAAATTAATCAGTTGATCGGTCACTTCTTCCATCTTGTGGTTAAAGTCCACATATGCGGCTTGTCGATCACTATTTTGAAAAAAGTCTCCAGCCAAAACAGCTGTTTGCAAAGAAGTGTTAACTCCCATCCCATGAAAAAAGCTAGCCGTGGCGGCCGCATCACCTAGAACCAAAACCCCTTTTTGCGAAGATGAAAAAGTTTTGGCTTTCTGAAGAAGAATAGAAACATTATCCGCTATAATAACAGGGTCTGTTTCCAGCTTTTCCACTTCTAAAAACCATTCACACTTAGCAACTTTTTCCTTTAAATCTTCCAACGAAATGTGGGCAAATAATTCGGTGTCATGCGTAAAACTCTGTAAAAAAATAATACTTCCCGTTGGAACAGAAATTCTTCGAATAAAGTAATCTTCCTTCTTCAATATGGGTGAGACATCCACTCCCCTTGAATGATCTTTAAAAGGAACGAACGTCCACACACCTACAGCCTGACCTAAGCACTCACACTCAATCCCGGCAAAATCGCGCACCTTACTATGCACCCCATCTGCAGCAACAAGAAAATCATAGGGAAGGGAAATATTTTCTCCAGAAATTGCAACAATGGCTTCTTTTTTATCCTTTTCTAAAGCCCTAAATTCACCCTGAATTTTTTTGATTCCCAACTCCTTAATTCTGGCATTCAATCCTTTCTCCAAATTTTTAATGCGCACCAACCCCATGTGTTCCCCTCCAAAATCTAATACTTGAAGATGGGATAAGGCCACATTCCAGCTTTCTAAAAGATCTAAAGAGGATTTCAAAAGAAAAACAAACTGAGGCCTCGAATAGGACGCTCTTTTTTCGATGATTGTGACGTGCGCACCTTTTTTGTGAGCTTCAATGGCTGTCGCCAGCCCGGTAGGCCCTCCGCCAATGATGAGAACTTCGCTGGATTGTATTTTTTCACAAAAAATCAGGGTGAGAAAACAATAAAATAGAAGAATTTGAAAACGTTTCATCGGTTATGTACTCGCTTGTCAGTAAAGGTTTGGAGTGTAACAAACTTGCGTAAAACCACAAAACAGATTTTTTTTGAACTTTCTCGTAAAAGATCCGTTTGCATTTTTTAAAATCAAAGTTATATACAAAAAAAAGGTGTACTCATCTCTTGATTCTCCATCACTTGTCTAATCATTAGGAAAAATGAAATTACTTTTTTTAGGAACAGGGTCAGCTTTCACAGTCGGAGATGGAAATTACCATTCGAATTTACTATTGCAATCAGATACACACAAAAATCTACTCATAGACTGTGGGAGCGATGCGCGGTTCTCTTTGCATGAACAAAATCTGGATTATCAAGACATTCATGATGTCTATATTAGCCATCTGCATGCCGATCATGTGGGAGGATTAGAATGGCTGGCCTTTCAAACCAAATTTAATTTAGAGGCTCATGCTAAGCCAACGCTTTATATAAATAATGCTTTGGCCGGTCCTTTATGGGAGCATGTTTTATCGGGTGGACTGCATTCTTTGGAAAACGAGGAAGCCTCTTTGGAAAGCTTCTTTCATGTCAAAATAATTTCTCAAACTTTTGAATGGGAAAAGATCCATTTCACATTAATCCCCACAACGCATGTCCTTTCTAATCACATTCCACAACCTTGCTTTGGTCTCTATATAACCTTTAAAGAAAAATCGATCTTCATCACAACCGATACGCAATTTGATCCACAACATTTACTACCTTATTTTGAAAAAGCTGATCTTATCTTTCATGATTGTGAAACTGCCGCGATTTGCAGCGGATGCCATGCCCGCTATCCTGAACTTGCGACCCTTCCTCTTGCTATTAAAAGCAAAATGTGGCTTTACCACTATCAACCAGGTCCCCTTCCAAATGCCTTAAAGGATGGATTTCGTGGATTTGTCCAGAAGGGAGATCGATTTGATTTATGAATGAAAGTGATTTACATTATCTTCTCTTTAAAATCAAAGACAGCCTTTACGCTTTGAATGTGACGTGCATTCTCGAAATTGTCTTGCTACCAGAATTAAAATCTTTATCTTTCTCAGTTCCTGGCTTCGTGGGTTATTTCAATTACCACCAAGACGTTATACCTGTGCTGGATCCCGCAATTTTATTGGGATCCCCTGCAACTCCTTACTCTCTGCAAGACAACATAATCATATTAAAAGATAAGGACTTATGTTATGGCTTGATCATAAAGGATGTCTTAGCGATTTCACCTATCAATTTGAATGTTTCTCAAGCCCTCTTAAAAGAAAATTTGCACAAAACCCACACCCAATTTTTTTCTTCAATCGCTCTTTACAACGAGGAAGCTGTTTTTATTTTAAATCACAAAAACTTATATACATATCCTTCAAAGACTCTTACTAAAGAGAAAACATTGATTTCGATAGCTCTACTTTCACAAGAATACGAAAAAAACATTCTTTCTGAAAGGGCAAAACAACTTTCTCAGACCTTGACGTCAAAAAAAAATCACAACTTAGCTCCATTTGCCATTGCAGAATCAAATAAAGAGTTATTTGGCCTCGAAGTTCAACACATTAAAGAATTTTATTCCGTTCGCAGCTTTACACCATTCCCTTTTTCGCATCCCTATCTCTTCGGTTTCATTAATTTACGTGGAATGATTCTCCCTCTAATTGATAGTGGGACATTCATTCAGTCAAAGCGAGAAAAATATCTTGAATCACTAAAAGTCATTGTGATTGAAATCTCCCAGACTCTCTTTGGACTGGTTGTAGATGATGTGATCGATGTTTTGTTACTTCCTAAAGAAGCGATTAAAACTAGCATCGAAAAAGAAAAAAGTCATTATTTGACCTCAACGATTCATTATAAAAATGCATTTTTAGGTGTTTTAGACACACACAAAATTTTTAAGTTATTTTCCTTATAAGGAGAAAAAATGCTCGATTATTTCAATGCCTTAAAGGTTAGAACCAAGCTGGCCTGGCTGACAGGAATTCTGATTCTAGGGATGCTTATCTACGGCTACATGTCTTCAATCACGGTACAAAAAATTGCTATTAATGGGCCTTACTACCAAGAAATTCGTTCGGGTCAAGCTCTTCTCGCAGATATTCTCCCCCCTCCGGCCTATATTGTCGAATCATATTTGCTCTCTTTTCAAGAAGCCTATGAAAAAGACCCAGAAGAATTACAAAGTCTCATTCAAAAAAGTTTAGACTTACAAAAACAATATAACGAACGCTATAACTTTTGGATGACAAACTTGCCTGAAAGTCCCATTAAACATGTTTTAACGGAATCTCACTTACCTGCCGAAGATTTCTTCACTCAATGGCATCAACAATTTTTACCCGCAATTAAAGCGGGCAATCATGCAAAAGCTGAAGAACTCCTATTTGGTCCCTTAAAAACTTTTTATCAATTGCATCGCGCCAAAATTGACGAGGTCATCCGTTTAACAAATCAATATAACGAAACGATAGAAAGAACCATTAATGACTTGGGTCAAAAAATGCAATTTTTTGCCAACATCAGCTGGATTTTTACGATTTTAATGGGGGTCATTTTAGCTACAATCATTGGGTATTCCGTAACAAACCGTCTGCGTGAAGTTCTGAAAAGAATTTTATCAACCTCAAATGAAATTGATGGCCTTTTAAAAACGCAAACGTCCTTAACCTCTGAACAAGTGTCTTCCGTTAAAGATGCAACTTCCTCTCTAAAAGGATTAAATCGTTCTTTTAAACATACGGAAGAGCTTGCCCTGGATTCAAGCAATCGATGTAAAAACTCCCTTCATGTTTCTGAAAAAGGCAATAAGCTGATTAAGCAAATGCTCGAGGGACTGATTCAACATAAAGACAAAGTTTTAGCAATCGGCCAGCATGTTTTGCGACTGACTGAAATCACCAAACAAATTCACAATATTGCTGCCGTGACGGGAAATATCACTAATCAAACGAACATTTTAGCTCTAAATGCCGCTGTTCAAGCTGCCCAAGTTAAGCAACATAGTGAAAGTTTTTCGGTCATAGCTAGCGAAATACGCAAATTAGCAGATGAAAGCAAAAAATTTTTATTGCAAATTGATGTTTTGGCCGAAGACATTAAATCTGCGACCGATTCAACGATGCAAATTGCCGACGAAGGGAATAAAACGGTACAAGAGTGCATTAAATTGGCCCAATCTTCCACCGAGGCTTTTAATGCAATCATTTCCATTACTACGGACTCATTCGTGGGTGCCGAGCAGGTTTCTAAAAATGTGAAGCAACAAAGCTCTGCAGTTGAGCGGGTCACTGAAGCACTTGACTTAGCAAACACGTCAACAGGTAAAACATTACAAGGAATGGACCAAACGCGTAAAGAACTGGAAAATCTCAATCTTGTTTCTGAAGAACTAAAAACCATTGTGTAAAATATATGATTGAAGATGAAGAGCTTAGAATTTTATTCGAAGCAGAAAGTGAAGAAAAAATTCATTCAATCGAATCCAATCTAAAAAAAATAGAAACCAACTTTCGCGATGAAACCGTTTGGAATGAATTATTGCGTGATGCACATACCCTTAAAGGCTCTGCTCGCTTACTCAAAATTAAATCTATTGAGATTATCACTCACCGATTTGAGGGTATTTTACAACATCTTAAAGCATCCAAAAGTCAAATTTTTCCAGGACAAATAAAACTGTGTTACGAAATTTTAGATGCCATTCACTTATTTACAGAGGAAGAGATTGGGAGAGCTCCAGCACGCGTCGATATTTCAGAACTGTTGGAAAAAGCCTCACATGTCATGCAAGAAGAGGTTCTTTTCTCTTCATCAGCTTCTTCCCCGAAACTCCCTCCTCCTCGCAGTCAAAAAGACACGTCCCTCATTAATAAAATAAAAAAAATTTCTCAAAGAAAAGATTTCCTAACTAAAACGATTGCACCTCATGGCACCCTTAAAAATCAGGACATTCACATATCGACTGTACGCGTTAATTTTGAGCAGATCAACCAGCTAATGAATGAAGTTACAGAATTAAATGTCGTCAAAACCACAATTGAACAACTGAATAGCCAAATTGATTCGCTAGTGGAGACCTGGGAAGAAAAAAAGATCCTCTCAAGAAAATTAGCACATACAAAAATAGAACAACTCAATCAGCAAATTGAAGACAAGCTCAACCTTTTGCAAAATCAAGCAAGGGATCCTATCCATAAATTGCAGGTGATTTCTTCTAAACTCATTCAACATGTTCGCCGTCTTACTTTATTGCCGATTTCCAAACTTTTTGATTTATTCCCAACCATGATACGTGAGCTTGCCTTAAGCTTAGATAAAGAGGTTGAGTTTATCGTTTCTAGTGAAGGGATTGGGGTGGATCGTAAAATCATTGATAATCTAAAGGATCCCCTTACACATATTCTACGCAATGCAATTGCCCATGGAATAGAACCTCCGCAAATCAGAAAAAAGCTCGGCAAAAATCCTAAAGGAAAAGTCGAATTAAAAGCATTTCAGACAGAACAAACGATTGTGATCGAAATCATTGATGATGGCTCTGGTTTAGATTTCACAAAAATTAAGCAAAAAGCCATGGATTCAAAGCTTTTTACCCAAGAAGAACTCGATCATAAAACGCCTCAAGAGCTAATTGAACTAATTTTTCTTCCTGGATTTTCAACCTCTAAGCAACCCTCAGATATTGCAGGTCGTGGGATCGGTTTAGATATTGTCAAAAAAATGGTGCAAGATTGTTCGGGGCATCTCCGTGTGCGTTCTCAAGCGGAAAAAGGGTGCGCATTTTCTATTGAGCTGCCGATTGAATTCGTCACCAATCATGTTTTACTCATTTCACAAAATGGGGACACTTACGCCATTCCTGTTGATAGGGTAGATGCCTGCTTATGGATTAAATCCGAGCAGTTTTTTTCGATTGAAGGACAAGACATGATCAACATTTCTCAAAATCCCTATCCGGTTTATTTTTTAAAATATCTTCTAAATTCAACAAGAGAACACTTTTCACTAGCAGATCCCATTCCTTGTGTCATGATTCGTAAATTTGAAAAACATATTGGATTGGTTGTAGACGCTATCCTTGAAGAACAAGAACTCGTCATTTTTCCTAATAAAACCCCCTTATTTGATTATAAGGGAGTTATCGGAACTGCCATTTTAAAAAATGGCAGTGTTTGCATTGTGATTGACCCATTTGAACTCATTTACCTTTCAAATGTTCAAAATGAAGAAGCTTTACATTTCAAAAGCAAAAAAAAATCCATTTTACTGGTAGACGACTCCACCATTTCACGCGTAATCCTTAAACATGCGTTGGAAGAAAAAAATTATCAAGTGACTATTGCTGAGGATGGCCTACAAGCGCTTGAACTTCTCCAAGAAATGAAATTTGACGCAATGATTACCGATGTAGAAATGCCTCGCATGAATGGATTAGAACTCACTTCACACATTCGAACACAAGATTATAATTACATCCTTCCTATTATCATCATTTCTGATCTATCATCAAAAAAAGATGAAGAAAAAGGGCTAAAAGCTGGTGCTAATGCCTATCTCACGAAATCAGAGTTCAATCTACAAAATATTATCACCACATTAGAAGAGTTAATAAAATGAATGATGACAATAAAAAAACCATTTTAGTCGTGGATGACACTCCCTTGCAAGCGATCATGCTACGTCGTGTACTTGTCCAAGCCAATTACGATGTTCTCACAGCCAAAAATGGAGCCGAAGCCTTAGAATTCTTAAAGAAGCAAAAATTTGCCTTAGTGATCACCGATGTAAATATGCCCATTATGGATGGATTTAAGCTATGCCGCATTATAAAAACCGACCTTAATCTTAGATCGACCCCAGTGATTATTTGCACCGTTCTGGCCTCCCCAGAAGATTTGATTAAAGGGATTGAAGCAGGTGCAGACAACTATATCACCAAGCCTTGGAATAACGATCTCTTGCTCTTGCGCATAAAAGAGCTGGTAGGGAGATCTAGCAGTCCTCAAATTTTTTCGAGTACCGAAGAAATTGTCTTTGGAAATCAAACCTACAAAATTAGCACGAATCGACAATACATTTTGAATTTTTTACTTTCAACCTATGAACATATTCACCAACAAAATATTGAATTGCAAGAGCTTAAAGAGGAAATTCAAAGAAAAAATTCAGAGCTAAAGCAAGCTCAAAAAGAGCAAGAACAAATCATGCTCAATGTCTTTCCCTCTTATGTTGCGCAAGAATTACTAGCCTATGGATCTGTTAATCCTACACGTGTTGAAAATGCAACCGTTGGATTTGTCGATTTTTCCGGATTTACCGAAAGCTCTTCTAAACTAGAGCCCCAAAATTTACTTGAAGTTCTCGAGTTTTATTTCGAAAATTTTGACCGCATCATTGAATCCAGACAAATCGAACGAATTAAAACAATCGGGGATGGCTACATGTTTGCAAGTGGTGTCCTAGAGCATAAAGATTCACCAGCCCTCGATTGTGTCTTAGCAGCGATAGAAATACGTGATTTTATGATAGAATCCGAAGCCTTAGTCAAACAAAAATATCATATTGAATGGAAAGCTCGTCTGGGAATTCATTCTGGTCCTGTCATTGCGGGAGTTGTGGGTAAACAAAAGCTCGCTTATGACATATGGGGCGATACTGTCAATATCGCTAATCATTTACAGGCGCAAAGTGAAGAGGGTAAAATTAATATTTCCCATGAAACTTATGAAAGGATTAAGGATGTTTTTATTTGCACATATCGAGGCAAATTGCCTATTCAAAGACGTAAAGGAACGAATAGTCTTTCAATCGATATGTATTTCGTGGAAAGCCTTAGACAAAAATAAATTCAGGGGTTCAGCAATTCATCTAGAAAATAGGGCCTCATCTTTTGATTATTCCCTTCATTTGCCTGAGGTTTATTAAATTTCTTTCCAAATTCAAAGATGATAACTTCAGAAACTTGTTTGATTTCTTTAGGTAAATTTTTGAGGTTTTTTGATTTCTTATTTTTTTTTGACATAGCTTACCTTACAAAAGAATGAGACAAACCACGTCTTAAAATGCAATTTTTATGCCAGCATCAAGGAAGCGTCCATAATCCACCGATTGCTTTAATCAGATGGATCGTTGAGACATATTGACGTCCGATTCGATTGACAAGATCCCTTTTTAATTCTAATTCGGCTCTTTCACTATCCACAACTTCGAGATAATTGATGACCCCCTCACTGTAACGATCATTCGATAATTGAGTCGTTTCACGTGACGCCGCCACTGCTTTTTCCAAACTGTGAATCTCTTCCCCTTGCAATTTCAAATTCGCTAAAGCACTTTCGACTTCTTCAAATGCAATCAAAACTTGCTGCTGATAGTGAGCATCCGCTTCTCTGAATCTATCCCAAGTAAGACGCAGCTGCGATATGTTGCGCCCTCCGTCATAGATGTTTTCGGTTCCTCGAACATCAATTGCCCATAAACGACTTTTTCCAGATAGGAAGTCATGCAAATCAGGACTTGAAAAACCCAAAGTATTTGTGAGGGTAAAAGAGGGAAAAAACGAGGCGTAGGCAGCGCCTATTAAAGCGTGCTCGGCAGCTGAGCGTCTTTCAGCCTCTCTCACATCTGGTCGTTTAAGTAAAACCTCAGAAGGAATACCCGATGGAATTCTAGGTGGCATTTCTGTAATAGGAGAATAAGCGATTGAAACGTCTAAAGGTGGAACACCAATCAAGAGGGCAATCATGTTTTCATTCAATGCACGCTGTCGCAATACGTCATAATATTGTGCGTTGGCATTTTGATATTGCCGTTCTGCCTGTGAAACATCGATATAGCTAACTAGACCTGCATCATATCGTTCTTGATTAACCTCTACTTCTTCTTTGCGAACACGTATGGTGTCTTTTAAAACATCAATTTGGGCATCTAATGAACGGATTTGAAAATATGTGCTTGCCAGTTCAGATGTTAAAATTAGTACACTGGATTGGAAGGCCATTTCTTGTGCTTCTAATTGTCGTAAAGAAGACCAATATTGACTTTTCAATTTACCCCACAGATCCAATTCATATTTCAAATTGAACGGGAGTGCATATAACATTTGATGCGCACGCAAAATCGTCGGAAGATTCGCAGGTAATCCAAAAACCTCAATCAATCCATTTGTGCTATTGTAGTCGGGATCTAAATTGACTTGAGGATAAAGGTCACTCTTACGAATATCTGCTAACGCTTTAGCTTGAAAAACACGAAACAATGCAGCAAAGAGATTTTGATTATTTCCTAGAGCCTGCAATTCCAGGCTATTTAGAATGGGGTCTTCAAAAATGTCCCACCAATTCTCAACATCTGGATTGGCGATTTCTTCTTGTTCTTCATATTTCCAATGATCGGGTGTGGGAGAACATGAGCGATGATACTTAGGACCTACCACACAACCAGGTAAAAACAACATGCTCAAGCAAAAGTAAAAATAGATTTTAGTCTTCATGATGCTCTGGTAATGGATTATCTATATAAACATCTGCTTGTTGCCCCACATACATGTTATAGTCCTTGGGTTCTTCAAAAGAATAGATCACCTGCAAGACACGTGTGTCCACTCGCTCTTCAGAAGTTCCTGTCAGGGATTTTTTAGGAACAACATAGGGCTCAATACGGACAAATTTAAGCGGAATCATCACATTAGCATTATTTTTGGGATAAGCAACGGCTGGACTATTTTTATCAAAATATCCTGCGTTTTGCTCATCGATATCTACCCGTATTTGCAAGTTCTTCAAATTGCCGACCATCAATAAAGGTTTATTTCTGCTAACAAATTCCCCGTCTCTTACATCTTGTTTAAGCAGAATTCCATCAATAGGTGAACGGACGATTAAACGGTTTAACAGTTCGGTGGTTTCCTCGACTTCGGCTTTGGCTGCCTTCACTCTCATTTCAGCAACCCGGGCTTCATTTTCTCTCGTTGTAACATCTTCTTTGCTGACTGCTCGAGGATCTTTTACCTTCTTAACTCTTTCAAACTGATCGATCGCTTTTCTGAGAGTTGCTTCGGCCACTTCCACATTTGCTCTTTGTACTTCCAGCTTAGCTCTTAATGCCCGAGTGTCAAGTTGTAGGAGTGCATCTCCTCGATGTACAGGATCGCCGACTTTTGTATGGTAGAAATCCAAGGCTTTCTTCGCTCCCTTCATTAAAGGCAGTTTCTCCACATCTTGCTTAGAGACCCATTTATAACGAGTATGCTCACTAGATAGCTGAATAACGGGCTGTTTATCTAAGACAATTTCAAAGAGATGATAAGTATAATCCATTTCAGGCTTGCGTATATAAAGTTGACCAATAGAGCAAAATAAACTCTCACAGCTAACTTGAATGCCTGTTTCTTCAAATAACTCTCTAAAAGCACCTTTTACAACGGTTTCATTAAATTCAATTTTTCCAGCTGGAACTCCCCAAAATCCAGGTTCCTGCTTGCCTTGGGCCAACTCCAAAAGTAAAAGCTTATCATCCACAATGACATAAGTTGCTGCGACCTCTACTTTAGGAGAAAAACCTTCCGGCTTCTCTTCGTAAACGTGTGTTTCTAAGTTCATATTGCCCATACTCTTTTTAGCTTTAAGTATTTGCATTATATTAGATGCGTAATTTCATTGGTATGCAAAATTAAATTTTCAATTCCTCGAAAACACACCCCACAAAAAATCGTGAACTTTAAATTCTCGAATCGAGAAAATAAAATGGAAAAGATTGGTTTAATACAAGGTCGGCCTCGCTTTTAGAATTAGTCTTCCAATTCATTTTATGAGCCGCATTCATAGTCAATATGCGGGATTGACTATCCATTTAGCAGATCACTTTCATCAAATTCATTTTAAACTTTATGCAAGGTCCAAAAAGCAAAAAACTCGCTATGAAAATTTTCCAAATCATTCTTAAAATGCGATCTCAAGCTTCATTTGTCAAATCACTAATGGAAATTTTGTTTTTCAAAGTAATGATTGTAGGAAAAATTGGCGACGGAAGATTCTCCCACTCGAACCATTCCCATCCTTCACATTTATCCGGTTCTAACAGTTGAGGCTCTCCACTAAAACTATCCACAAATACGAATAGCGTAACATAATGTTTTTTGCCGGCATCCATGATATTTTCGACCCAGGGACCAATTTTTAAAGAAATAGCCTGTAAGCCAACTTCTTCCATTAACTCTCTAGAAGCACAGCCTTCGACACTTTCTCCAAACTCTAGGTGTCCACCAGGAAAAGCCCATTTTCCTTCCTCATGCGAGTTTTTTCTTTTACCTAACAAAACTTTATTATTTTTAAAAACAACTACAGCCACACCAATTAAAGGACGTTTTTTGAAATTTTGAAGTTCATTAATATCTAAAATTTGCTCATCCACATTGCCCATTGATTCCTCCCTCAACCATTCAAATAAAAAAATACCATTGACATTGCATTTCCTTACTCATAGATTAATTTTTGATCATATTTGCAAATCCCAAATATGATAGCATTTTTCGCTAAGTCGTCATAACAAAACTCCTAACCTTAACAAGGAAGGCAAAGATGGCATCTTCTAACAAACCGACTGTCCTAGTACTTGGTGCTACAGGTCAGTTAGGAAAAATCATTGCTGATGGTCTCAAAAAAAAGGATTCAGTCACACTTTCAGTGGCAACCAGAAAACGAGAACAATTACCAACGCTTAAAGAAAAATACGGACATGCTGTTTATCTAGATTTTGACGATCCGCGAACTTTTCCTGAAGCTCTGAAAGGTGTAGAAAGACTTTTTTTACTCACAGGCTATACTGTTGATATGCTTGTGCAAAGTAAAGCCATTGTAGATGCCGCTAAAAAGGCCCATGTCAAACATATCGTTCATCTAGGTGTATTTACACCTGAAGAAGACTGCTACGATCCTCATTTCGCTTGGCACCAGATGATTGAAGTGTACATTAAGGCAAGCGGGATTTCTTACACGTTTCTGCATCCGAATTGCTTTATGCAAAATCTTTCAGGATTCTATAGCATGGTTAAGAATGGTAAAGTTCGTTTTTATGCCAATGATAAAAAGTTAGGATGGATTGCCTTAGAAGATGTTGCGGAAGCTTCTGTCAAAATTTTAACTGAAGGTCCAGCGAAACACCACGGAAAAGATTATTGGTTTTCAACAGAGTCTTTAAATTTAGACGAAATTGCCTGGATTCTGACAGAAGTCACAGGCAAAAAATTCATTGCTGACTCACAACCACCCGAGCAATTTATCAAAGATTTCAGCGTTAATGTGACCTACGTAGATCCCTATTTTATTGGAGTACAAAAATTTTTCGAGCAAGTTGTGGACGGTAGAATGGCCTATATTGCTGAAGTCCGCGATGATGCCCCTCTACTCATTGGACGCAAAGGAACGACGCTCAAAGAGTGGGCAAAATTGCACAAGGACGAACTGATTGCATTAGCCTAGGCTCAAGAGATCGTTTTTCTTAAAGCAATATACAATTGGAAATTTTCTCTAAAGGCTGAATAATTTAAAAACGTTTTTATTCTCTTCAGCTGGTTCCAAATATTTCGCATGTGATTTTGATAGAAAAATTTTTCTATTCCTTTTATCATATACCGAAAGGCCTTTAACCTAAAACAACAATCAACTTAATACCCACAAGAGAAAAATGTCTCATAAAGTTGAAACTTTTCCAAATGACACCCTTTCATATGTAGTTCACGACAAAACAGGCGAAGAGATTCTCATCGAACTAAAACAAATCGATCCGCAATCCACATTTCTTTCAGAACAATTCAATGAATATAGCGAAATTTTGGCCGAAGCTTATATGCCCGTAGAAAAGCAATTTGCTATGCAGTTTCCTGAATCAATCGGTAAAGACATGTTTTTAAATACACTTGAACCACTTTTTAAAAATGGTCTCAGCAACGTCAACTGGAATTTTGCCGAAGAGAAAATAAGAGCAATTTTAAGACTTTTTTTTGCAGAGGGCTTTGCAAAAAGCATGGTCGTAAATAAAGAAGTATGCGCCGCTTATGATCATCTAATTGTAACTGCTAAAAATAAAGAGACAAAAGCACCTCTTGGAATCATCTATTTCTTTATTTCTAAAGAACAACCTCAAAGCAACGTACGAGTTCCTGTTTTTGGAATTGCTCCAAAAAATCAAAATCGGGGCCTAGGTAAATTATTAATGAGTTCGATTTTAAATCAATTTCCTGAAACCAAAAAAATTCTTCTTTCCACTCGCATAACGAATGAAAAGGCCCTCAATGCTTATCGCACATGGGGCTTTGCAGAAACACAAAATATGATGGAATATTGGGTGAATATGGAATGTGAGATAGAAAAATCGCCTGCTCTAAAAAAAGCTACAGAACCATGCTTCGTTTAAAAGATAAATTAAACTTGTTTTGAATTCTCTTTTTCAGAGAAAGCCTGTTTAATTTTTTCTATATTTTCTTCTAAGCTTTGAGCGTGCGTATCAATTTCTAGATCATAAGCGACGTTTTCATGAACTTTAAAATACTGTCCACGAGCCCCTCCCACAAATCGATTTCCTCGCAAACGTTCACGTTTCTCCAAAATATCTAGAGGAGTAGTCACTCCTACATACAGAACAGGGTAATCTTTGAGAGCTTGCTTCCATTCACCAACTTCAAGAATACCAAATGCCACGTCATCGATAATCAGATTATATTGCTGGGAAACAAGAAGTATGGCGACATCCTTGAGAGTTCTTGAGATCTTATCAGCGAAAGGACCTGCATGAATTTTATAGATGGGATGGCCTGTCGGATCTACGGCAGGCCTCCAAGAAAAACCAAGAGGAGCAGCCCCTCCTTCCCAGTTATTGATCTTTTCTGGCATAAAACCAATCATTTTATCGAGACTGATATGAAGATACGGTTCTATAAATGCATTTTGAAGGGCCTTCGCCACCGTCGTCTTACCAGAACTCGAAGGCCCGTTAAGATAAATAATCTTAGACATGCATGCCCCACATTGTCTTTAGAAAGAGTCTTAATTATTTAATGGTTTTGTCCCATTTAAGAAATTGACCCAAAGAGCAAGATCTTCTTTGCTTGGACTATTTCCAAAATTTTTTTTAGTTGGATAAATAAGATGAAACACGAGAACATTTCCAGCTCTATCATTAAGACCGACATAGGCCATATGCACAACATCTTTTCCAATAATCATTTTAATTGCAACGAGTGGATAATTTCCCCATTGAGAAAAAGCTGCTTCAAATCCTTTTGGGAACTCTTTCTTCATTTGTGCAATCATTTGCTTCATATCAACAGAAAAGGATTTAATTCCATCTTCTTTTGCCACATGAATCACAGGCTTTGTAAGTAATCGTGGATTTTCTACAAAATTTTTACCTAAATCATTTGGCCCTAAAATATACTCATCGCTAGGCATGCCTTCAGACCTAATGGAAACATAATTTTTTGGGAGATAAAGTGCGACTGCAAAAGGTGCTCCAAGATTGGGCAATAAATGTGTATGCAGCGCATTTTGATTATATCCCGCAGCATTTATTTGAAAAGAGCCTGCTAAAAAGATTGTCCACGCTATAGCGAAACATAATTTTTTCATTATATTCTCCCGATGTGTATGCTGATTGAGTGGTCAGAATAATCATTTTTGATACGAAATAAGCAATTCAATTGCTTGAAACACAAATTGTCATATAACAATTTTAATATCCAATCATTTTGTGCTTCTTGATAATTCGTTTTATTTTTAATCATGCATTTTAAAAAAAGGTAAAATGATGGAAGATAGTAAAAGCCTCATCAAAACTAAAATTGAAGAAATCGAAAAAGAACAGAATATACACATCCTGTTTGCTTGTGAATCTGGAAGCCGTGCATGGGGCTTTCCATCACCTGATAGCGATTTTGATGTGCGATTCATCTATAAACATCCAAAAACCTGGTACCTGTCTTTACGTGAAGAATCGGATGTCCTGGACTTTCCCATCAATAGTATTCTTGATATTAATGGATGGGATTTAAAAAAAGCACTTCGGCTCCTGATCAAACATAACGCTGTTCTCTACGAATGGATTCAATCCCCTATTGTTTATGTCGAAAACACAACATTTAAAAAGGATTTTGCAGAAATATCCACTTCTTGTTTTTCGCAAATAGCAACCATGTATCATTATCTAAGCTCATCAAAAAAATATTATGAAAAATGCATCAGTGAGAACATGGTTAAGCTAAAGACCTACTTTTACTGTCTGCGGTCAACTTTGGCAGCGCTATGGCTACATCGTTTTAAAACCATTCCCCCAATGGAATTACACAAACTTATGGATGTAATAAATGAAAAAAAGCTTCTAATTGAAAAAATTCATGTTCTTCTTCAACTCAAAGCCACTCAAAATGAATCTTATTTACATCCGCGTGAAACTGACCTAAATCACTTTTTTTATGAAACAATCTCCTTATGTGAATCTACAGCCTCTTCCTTACCAAAAGGCTTTCTTGATTACAAAGTGTTAAATACGTTTTTTCAGAATACAATCGAAGGATAATTGAAAGATGGATCTAAAAGAGCTTAAAGAAAGTAATTGCATTATTTTTGAGTGCATTAGCGGCAGTAAAGCCTATGGGTTATCCACTGAAACTTCTGATGAGGATATTAGAGGAGTTTTTATTTTGCCTCGAGAAAAGTTTTATTCTTTTGACTACCAAGATCAAATCAATGATGAACGTCAGAATATTATCTATTATGAACTTAGAAAATTTCTCGATTTATTAGCAAAAAACAATCCTAGCATGCTGGAATTGCTTAACATTCCAGAAGATTGCATTCTCTTTAAACATCCTTTATATGACAAAATCAAATCTCTAGATTTTCTCTCTCAATTATGCAAGGATACCTTTCTAGGTTACGCTGTAAGCCAGTTCAAAAAAGCTCGAGGTCTCAAGAAAAAAATCCTACACCCTGTTGATAAAAAACATAAAAGTGTTATGGATTTTTGCTATGTTTTAGATAATCAGCATTCTATTCCTTTATTGAACTTCTTAAAAAATCAAAGTCTTTCCCCCCAAAACTGCGGATTATCCGTAATTCCTCATATGCGGGATCTCTATGCCATTTTTTATGACCCAGACAATGGCTACAAAGGGATCATACATCATGAAAATTCAGGCGATGTAGCTCTCAGTACCATTCCAACAGGCGAAATACCTATTGCAACAATGTCATTCAATAAAGATGGGTATAGCACTTATTGCAAAGACTATAAAGAATACTGGGATTGGGTTGAGAATCGCAATGAAGATCGATTTCATAATACCCTTGAACATAGCAAAAACTATGATTCCAAAAATATGATGCACCTATTTCGCTTATTAATGATGACTGAGGAAATAGGGCGTTCTGGAATGCTTGTCGTTCGCCCTCCTGCACGAGAAGAACTTTTAAATATTCGAAAAGGTATTTTAAGCTTCGCTGAACTTGAGGAACAGATGAACGATAAAGTGCAAGAAATCGAAAAGATTTTTCAATGCTCTCTTTTACCTAAAAAACCAAACTTGGAATACATCAATCACTTGTTAGTAGAGATACGTACAGAATTTTATCAATCTTGCGAACAGCAAAGTTTATAACACAAAAAAACACATTTTATAAGTCGGAGAATTTATGAAAAACCTTATTTTTTATTTTTTTATGTTGTTTAACATCTTTCATTTAGAAGCTTATATGGCTCACCGAGAAGCCCCCTTTGAGCAAGAATGGAAAGAAGAAAACTTAAGTCCTTTTGATGAACTCATATTATCTTGGAATGGCATGCGCCCCACCGAAGGAAAATTGCTTTTTTATGTAAGTGCTAAGGTCAATGAATGGTCTCCTTGGCTCTTATACGCCTCATGGGGAAGTGACGGGCAATCAAGCTTTTCAAACTCGGCTCCAGAGAATTTTGTTAAAGTTTACCAGGATACTTTTGAAGTATTGGAAGGGAAAAAAGCCACAGGTTTTAAAATAAAAATAGTTCCTGAAGATTGTGTCTTGTATAACATCCATCATCTCCATGTTTATACAAACGGGAATACCCCACAATTATTACCTGAGCGACTCCCTTCATCAAACTTAATCCATATCGATGTACCAGGGCTTTCACAAATGACAATTAATCATGCTCGACATAATGCTCTTTGCTCCCCAACTTCCACAACTGCTGTCATACGCTACCTTTCGAATAATGATGCTATTGACCCTATTTATTTTGCACAAAACGTGTGGGATCGTGGTTTCGATATTTTTGGAAATTGGGTGTTTAATGTCGCACAGGCCTCTTCTGAATTAGGCTCATCTTGGAGTTGTTGGGTAGAGAGATTGAATGGATTTGATCAGATACATCAACGGTTAATCCAAGGGACCCCCATCATTGTCAGCGTGAGAGGCCCTTTACATGGAAGTGCTCTGAGTTATTCCGCGGGACATTTGATGGTGGTTATCGGATATGATTCTTTAAATCAAAAAGTGATTTGCATGGATCCAGCATTTCCCTCCGATGATCAAACACATGTTTCTTATGATCTCTCAAACTTTATAGAAGCTTGGAGTCGCAGAGGAAAGGTTGCTTATATCTTCAGTAAGAACCTTTAAGATCTATTAGAAATAACTTCTCTCAATCTGCAACTGTTGGTGCTAATTGAGAGAAGCCAAAAAAATGAGTTCTGATATTGAGTTGTCCTGCTAGCAATTATGAAAGATTTTTATTTGATAAATTTAAACAAAAAAACTGATTGGAAGTGAGTTATGACAAAAAATTATAAAGAGATTACAGCAGATATTTCCATGTATTTATCAAAAATGCGTAAAGAAATTCCAGATGTCATGAATGGATTTTCCCATTTAGCCCAAGCTGCAACAAAAGATGGAGCACTTAATAAAAAGACAAAAGAATTAATAGCGCTTGCTCTTGGCATTGCGGCACGTTGCGATGGTTGCATTGGCTTTCACACCCAATCCTTGGTCAGATTGGGAGTAACTCGTGAGGAATTTCTCGAGACATTAAGCATGGCTGTTTACATGGGGGGTGGACCTTCATTAATGTATGCAGCAGAAGCCCTTAAAGCATTTGAAGAATTTAGTATGGTGTAATGCTCGAGAAATTGCTATTTCCTGCGGTTTTGTGTACACTTTGACAATCAGGAATAATCTGCGGTATTTTCTCTTATAGTTAAAAAATAATTTTAAATGCATCAACACACTTAATTTCAGATATTTACATATTAAAATAGAAGAAAGCAGTTTGACAAGATAGATTCTATCGTTTTAGCATATTTATATTGGCCTAACAGCATTGGCCTTGAAAAGGAGGTTTTTATGAACAGGGATGTACTAGAAACTAACTGGGTTCAAGTCCGTGAAATCTTGAGAGAAAAATTCAGCAATTTGTCTGAAGATGACATCAGACAAATTAACGGACGATATGATCAACTTGTCGCTAAGCTACAGCAAAAATATGGCTATTCGAAAGAAGAAGCTGAAGATAGAATCCGATCTTGGAATTTTGATAGGATGGCAGCAGGACCTAGAGATGCTATCCGTGATGAAAAGCTAAGAAGAGAGGATGCAAATACGATCAGAAGAGAAGATACTGCTAGAAGAGAAGATAGAGTCAGAAGAGAAGAAGATAATTCGACTCTTTTCAAATGGCTTCTAGGTTTGGGAATCCCCCTTCTCTTATTGGCTACATACTTTTTAAGTAGTGGCACTAGAACTCCTGAAGTAACAAGAACACCAACGGCTACGCAAGAACAGTTTGTGGTGGAAACACCTGCGGATCGTGCTATTTCGAGTAGCCTGCGTAATGCTTTTCTTTCTCAGCCAAATTTGGCATCTGAACTACAAACCGTTCAAATAACCACACATAATGGTGTTGTTACATTGTCCGGATCGGTATCTAGTAGAGAAATAAGTGATTTTATGACAACTTCAGCTCAAAATGCTTCTGGAGTTAATCAAGTTATCAACAATCTTCAAATCAGATAATTGAACTTGTTAAAGGATCCAAAGGTTATCTTTGGGTCCTTTTAAGGATATGCAATTTAACAAAATCAACATGAATTATCATCTCGTCACTTTTTTTCAACAACACCTTAATCTTCAACATGCCGCTTTCATCCTCATAGATCATGAGGATGCAATGGTTGCAACCGTTTATAAGGTGATGCTTTCTAATGGCACCAAGCTCATTTTAAAAATACATGAACGTTTAAACGATTATTTCAGAGAAATTTATTTTTTGAAATATTTCGCAGATAAATTACCTGTTCCTCGCATTGTCGAAGCCGTACAGCCAGATAGAGGCACCTGTGGAGCTATTTTAATGGAATACCTACCTGGGGCTTTACTTAAAGAAACGAAATTTACAACCAGCCTAGCTTACGAATTGGGCTCTCAGCTTGCATGTATTCACCTCAATCGGATCCCTACCTACGGTGATCCAATTCAACGAGATCATTTGAGTAACAATCCACGCGCCTATTTTACATTCAAATTTAAAGAGGGTTTAGATGAATGTAGAAACCATCTGCCTAAAAAACTCATTGAACAATGCCAATCCTATTATGATGCACATCTCGATCTCTTAAATTCTGTAGACGGTCCTTGCATGGTCCATCGTGATTTTCGTCCAGGGAATCTAATTATTTATAATGGCAAACTGCAAGGAATTATCGATTGGGCTGGAGCACGCGCAAGTTTTGCAGAGGAAGATTTTTGCCTTCTAGAGCATGGAGGATGGCCAAATAACCCAAATTGCAAAAAATCTTTTTTAGAGGGTTATGCAAGCATACGCCCTATTCCTGATTACAAAGATCTCATGCCATTTTTACGCGTGAATATAGCGATTGCAACGATTGGCTTTACAGTCAAACGCGGAACTTGGAAAAACACTCACAAGCGCATATACAAGTTTAATCGACACTTTCTCGAAGTTTTTCTTCAAAACGTCTCTTTTTTCTCAAAATAACAATCTCAGGAGCATTCACCAACTACCAGAGTTTTGGTAAATCCCTGAATCATTCATTGAGACCATGCAACAACACAGTGAAAAGCTCTTTTAATATCAAAACATACACAGAAGTCTCTTGTAATGAATCAATTTTTTTGTTAGGAATAAAACGATTACTTTTTTTAAAACTTAGCTAGATGATTGCTTGCAGTGATGCTCTCAATGGAGATTCAATGGCTTTTTCAAAGGTACTTTACTTCATGACGATGTTTTTCACAACCACCTCAATGATTGCAGAAAGCAAAACACCCAAAATTGCTGTTGTAGGAGCTGGATTGGCAGGATTGACAACCGCATATCGTTTGCAACAAAAAGGCATGGATGTTGATGTTTATGAAGCTCGCAGCCGAGTTGGTGGAAGAATTCTCACTGCAAAGGTTAGAGGCCACATTGCGGAATTAGGTGGACAAAACATCACAGACGGTGGAGAAGCAAAGAATATGCGCCGTTTAATTGAAGAATTGGATCTTGAATTAATAAGTGATACAGTTTCTCTAAATTATGCCTATTACACAGGAAAAGAACTCATATTTGCAGAACAACTTTTAAGAAACAATCCATTTGATCCAGAAAACCTCAGAATAAAACTAAATAAGCTTATGCAAGAATCGACGACAATGCGTGATGTATTGCGTGGAATCCTTGAAGAAGAAAATCCCCTTTACAAAACTTTAGCTGTCAGATTAGCGGGTTATGAGGGGGCCACAATCGAAAAACTTTCCCCTATATATACAGAGACATTGTATCATATGCTTCTTGGTGGCTTGTCAGCAGTTCATCAAGGGGCTGGGACAGAAACCTATATTGATCTTTTGAGCATTAAAGGTGGAAATGCATTACTTCCAGAAAAACTTGCCCAAAAACTAGAAGGCAAACTCCATCTCAATACCCCTCTAAAAAGAGTCTCAAAGAACTTAGACCATACCTTTGCTTTAACATTTCAGGATGATCAAATCGTAACAGCAGATATTCTTGTATTAGCAATCCCCTGTTCAGTCTATCAAGAGATCATTTTTGACCAAAATATTCTACCCCTAACTAGACTTCAAGACATACAAAAGGTGCAATATGGCACGAATGCCAAAATCTTGATCCCTTTTTCCACTCCCCCTCCAGCAAGAATAGGATTCTTTAATGACCATCTGGGCTGCTTCTTCGATGTAAATTGCAATATTCTCACCTTGTATTACACTGACATTACAAGTCGATTCTCAGCTGAAACTATTATGGAGACCTATCAACAAGATAGGCCTATGTTAGAAATAGGGTTTGGAAATGCTTTACCACCTTTTTCTACTCCGGTATTAGCAGAAGATCAATCTTTTGCTTCCTATGAAAACCCTGTGGGCTATAGTTGGCCAAATGATCCCTATGCAAAAGGTTCCTATTCTTACATTGCTCCAGGCCAAGAAGCCCAATTGACTACAATAAAAGAAGAGCAAGGCGAAAAAGTTAAGGTACTTTTTGCTCCCATCAACCAACAACTTTATTTTGCTGGCGAGCATACCTCCATTTTACTGGAAGCTCCTGGAACAATGGAAGCTGCCTGTGAATCAGGAGAACGCACATCGCGTATGATTATAAATTCCGTCAATCTTTGAACTATTAGTTTTGCTTCCAAACTTTCAACTGTGCCAAAATTGACGAAACCTCATCCAAAATTAGTTCCTGCATTTGATCGACTTCTCTAAGTTTAAATATTATTTATTGAGTTTATAATCGATGAGCATGTACAAAGCACTTTTCTGCCCATCCGTTAGCTCATTACTATCCAAAAGAGGCATAAGATATTGTAAACCTGAAATAATCCTTTCCTCGCCTTTTTCATTTTCAGTTGAAGGATATTCAATGGATTGCAATTTGGTTTCCACGATTTCCTCAACTTGCTCCAAATCAAATTCTGAGGGATCTACTGAAGTCAATATGCTTCGATAGATTTCTAATTGTTCACGTAAAGCATTGAATGCATTTTTTGTGTCTGACAATTTTTCGGTATCTAACAAATCTTGCATTGTGCATGCAAAGGGAACTTTGGAATAGCTCGATTTGCTGTTTCGGCGCCTCTTCCTTGCCCACATTTCTCGGTCCGATTGTAATGCCATGACGATGAGGAAAAGACGTGGATCTATCTGCTTTTGATTAAACAAAGCAGGATTTTCAATTGTTACCGTCCAATTCTCTTTCCAACGGAAGAAAGGTCTGTATAGTGTTACCATGGAAATATCGGTCACAGGGTCTTTTAAAGTATAGCGTGTTCCCCAAAAATTCAATTTAGCAATAGCAAGTATTTCTCTTGTTGGAGAAATGATGTCAAATGTAGGAAAAAAAGTAAAAATTCGTTCTTCGACTATCCCAAGGGGATTATCCATGGCATCAATTACATCGAATACCGCTCCCCATGACAACCAACGAGCTTTTGCTCTTGACTCAAGTTGATCATAAATATCCCGGAATTCATATTCGATCATCCAAGAAATAAACTTGCGATGGATGTAGCCCAATCTATATTCTTTTGTCTCAATATCAAAATCGGATGTCCATGAAAACCATCGCTGATTAACAGTAAATTGCTCAGGTAAAGGATCGGGAAGTTGTGCGGATAATGAGGCTCTTAAAAGCCCAAAAGATGCCAATGTAAAAATAATATGTTTCAACATTTTCTATTCGCTTTAAATTTTTGTATAAATCTTTAAAAGATGCCTTGCAGATTATAATGATGGGAAATAATTGTAAATGCTCACGCAATCTCAGAAATCAATTGATCCATGTAACCCTGTTGAAATTTAATTCAACTTTCCAAAAACACTTAGCAAGCAGGAACTCTGATTTCAGTTGGAAGCTTCAACACAATTGATTGATCAATGATTTTTTGCTCTTGATCTGCTACCCGTTGATGATCGTCTGCTATTTTAGATCTCTGAGATCTTAAATCATCCACACGCTTGATATAAACAGTTCATTCAGCCAGAAGTTTAAGTATTTCATGATTAATCCGATCCATCTCCACTCAAATGTAAGCGATATTACAACAATTTTGTTTGGCGATTTCATAAAAAGCACTCAATATATCTAGCCCTAGATCGCGTTGGCCAAACTCCCAAAAATAGCTTGTTTAATACCAAGAATTTTCATGGAAAAGATATCTAAAGATAAGGTTTTGATTGTTTCCTTTGAGAAGGATTGTCTACG
Organism: Parachlamydia acanthamoebae; assembly: GCF_000875975.1. Lineage (NCBI taxonomy): Bacteria > Pseudomonadati > Chlamydiota > Chlamydiia > Parachlamydiales > Parachlamydiaceae > Parachlamydia > Parachlamydia acanthamoebae. The sequence goes on from NZ_BAWW01000008.1 coordinate 104,257, forward strand.
ATCTGTAAACTTTCTCAAAGCTTCTCGCATAGACATAATCCCTATCCCCGAACTTTTGATTGGGAAAAATCAAAAACTGATTTAAGCTATTGCCAAATCTTATTAGAGATAAAACTTAAAATCGAAGTGAAAGGGGTTAATTATGGCATTAGTCGAAAAAATCAATGATGGCATCAAAGAAGCAATGAAAAGCCGAGATCAAATTAGACTCGATACCTTGCGAATGCTAAAATCAAAAATATTAGCTGTGGATGCTCGCTGCAACCTCCCAGACGCAGAAGTTTTAAAGCTATTTAAGACTTACTTTGGCAGCCTAAAAGAAGCCCTGGAACAAGCTCAAACTTTTAATCGACCGGACATCGCAGAGAAATTAAAAAGTGAGCTGGAAATTGTGCAAGAATTTTTACCTAAAGCTCTTTCTCCTGAAGAAACCAAAAAAATCGTCATTCAAGCCATCGCGGATTCTGGAGCCAAAACAAAGAAGGATTTTGGATTGGTGATGAAGAGCATTATGAAACTTAACAATTCAGTTGACGGCAAACTGGCCAAAGACTTGGCAAATCAATTATTGTCCGATTAGGCAAAGAGGAAAAACTATTGGTTCGGGGAAAGGCCATGCTGATTCCCGAACCTCGAAATTAACATAGCGCAAAATCACCAACCTGTATTTGGGAAAACTATTAACTGTAAATACTTTAATTTTTTTTTATTTATGCCCATTCCTTTTAAGTAATGGTGCACCTAAATTTTCTTGAAAAACCACCTTTAAATACTAATCTAAGGGCTAATTTTAGCAATGCCGGGAAACTAGAATTGGATGAATAGCTTTTTAGTCCTTCCTCATCTTGGTTGATATTCGGATAAATTTCACTATCCGACTACCAGAGGGTTTCACTTGCGACAGTTTCAGTGGTTCCTTCAATGACAGATTGTTCAGTATTGTGTTCTAAGCTTCCCCATTATGTCATTAAAGCAAGTGTTTTTCGGAAACGAGTCAGGGATATCGAAAACAAGATAGCCCCAATTACAGCCAGAGAAAGAAGCTGTGGCCAAACAATCGATAGACCAGCTCCTCGATACAACACAGCCTGCGCGAACATCACAAAATGCGTGTTGGGGGCCACCAACATAATGTTCTGAATCCATCCAGGCATGCTTTCACGAGGAGTGACAGCACCAGAAAGGATCTCCAAAGGTAAAAGGACAAGTATCACAAGTAGGGAGAACTGAGGCATGGAGCGAGCCATCGTGCCAAGAAAAATGCCCAGAGAGGTAGTGGCAAACAAATGCATAAATGTCCCTGTTAGGAATAATAGATAGGAACCTTTAACGGGCATTCCAATCAGCATTTGTATAATTAGCACTAATGAGACGAATGAAGTGATCATAACGACTAGCGCCATGGACCATATTTTGCTAAGCATAATTTCGAATGGGGTAACGGGCATCACTAACAGATGCTCCACAGTCCCGTGTTCTCTTTCCCTGATCAAAGCTGCTCCAGTCAAAATAGCCGAAAGCAAAGTAATGTTGCTGATAAGCTCCATCACTCCACCAAACCAACTTTCCGTCAAATTGGGATTGAAAAATATCCTAAAGGGTACATCTACTTGAAATGATTTGTTGATCCGGTGCCCTTGTAAAAAGGCCATGACCTCGGTCATTATAATCTGTTCGACCTGTTCATTGCCTATTAAAGCTTGGTTTACTCGAGTCGCATCAATGTTTAGCTGAACTATAGGTTTTCTTCCCCCAAGCACATCTTGCTCAAATTTGGTTGGAATGACGATCGAAAAAGTATCAAAACCGGAATTCATCCGTTCCTCAACTTCATTAAGAGTGATTAGCGTCGGTGCGCTGAAATAAGGGAGATAAAACGCATCAATAATCCTTTTTGATAGTTGGGAATGGTCTTCGTCAACGATTGAGATAGGAGCTTTGTGAAGTGTTTCAGGCAAGGACATGGCAACAATGTATATGGAGACACTGAAAGCATACAAAATCAGCACCATCAAAATAGGATCTCGACCTAGGCTGATCAATTCCTTAAGTCCAAGATAAAATATATTTACCACTCGCATAGTCAGCGCTCCTGTTTTCTCAATAATGCTATTGTCAATCCCAATAAAATGGGAATAGTCACTATGAGCGGAATGAACCACACCTGGAGATCATGAAAGCCAAGTCCTTTCGAAAAGGTACCTCTAGCAATGGTTAAATAATAACTTGTTGGAAATATATGTCCGATGAAATAGGCTCCCCCATCCAAAGATGAAATTGGATCGAGAATCCCAGAAAAATGGAGCGTTGGAACCATGGTTATGATAGCCGTTCCGACAATTGCGGCTACCTGGCTGTTAGTGAAGGTGGAAAATAGCAATCCTATGCTAGTGGATATAATCACATAAAGGAATGTTGCAGCTGCAAGGGTTAAAAAACTTCCCTTAAGCGGCACATCAAAAATGAGAAGGGCCACTCCAACCAAAAGAATAAAGTTTATCAGGGCCAGGATTACATAGGCGGTTTGCTTGCCAATTAAAAACTCGAGACGTGTTACTGGAGTGGTATAGAAGTTAATAATGGAGCCGAGCTCTTTCTCTCTCACCACAGAAAGCGAGCTGAGAATTGCAGGAATCATGATCAAGAGAAGCGAAATGACACCCGGAACCATCGCCGGAACACTTTTAACATCGGGGTTATAAAGGAAACGCGTTTCAATGGATATCAGCTCTCGTGGAGTATGGATTTCAAGCCACTTCCTCGCCGAGTTTTGTAGCCAATGCAAATGCATTCCCTCCACATAGCCACGGATAATTTCCGCACGCCTTGGCATCGCCCCATCAATCCAAGTCCCAATACTTACCTGTCTGCCGCGCTGCACGTCACGTGCAAAACCGGGAGGGATTTCTATGGCCAAGCTAATTTCACCATTGCGCAGGCGCCGATCCATATCTTCATAGTCTTTAATGGGCGCACGTCTGATAAAGTATCGCGACCCCGCTATATTATAAGCATAATCGCGGCTAATAAACGTCTGGTCTCTGTCCAACACAGCAAAAGAAAGGTTCTCTACATCTATAGTGATTCCGTATCCAAATGCCAGCATTAAGATAAAACTTCCAATTATTGAAAGGGATAAGCGGGTAGGATCACGATAAAGTTCCAATGACTCTCGTAGAAGATAGCTAGTCATTCGCCGAATGTTAAAAAAACTTGAGTTTGTTTTGTTAGGCTGGGCTTTTTGTGCAACGGCCCCAAGGGTAGGGGTCGAAAAACTTGCCTCTTCTTCTTTAGATTCCGCTCTGCCGGCACCCGCATCCTCAAGATACTTGATGAAAGTTTCCTCTAATGATTTCGCTTTGCGCTGTTCAACTAAAGAAGCCGGGGGACCGCATGCCAGCACCTTTCCTGCATGCATCAAAGAAATTCTATCACAACGCTCAGCTTCATTCATAAAGTGAGTGGAAATGAAAATGGTCACTCTATCATTCCGGGCAAGATCAATCATGATTTGCCAAAAAGCATCGCGCGCGATAGGATCTACGCCTGAGGTGGGCTCGTCTAAAATCAGTATCTCCGGACCGTGAATCATCGCGACTGCTAATGATAGCCTTTGACGCATTCCTAAAGGGAGAGATTCTGGAAGGCTATTAATTTCTCCCTCGAGCCCGAACCGAGAGATGGTTTTTTGCACTTTTTCTGAGATCTGTTCTTTGGGTGTATTGAAAAGATGTGCATGAAGAACGAGATTTTGTTTTACAGTAAGTTCGGTATAAAGGGAGAAAGCCTGAGACATATAGCCGACGCGTTTTCGAGTCTCCAGGTCATTTGAATTGAGGATTTTGCCGAATAACTTGGCTTCGCCTTCAGTCGGAGGTAGAAGTCCAGTCAGCATTTTCATAGTCGTTGTCTTCCCACAGCCATTAGAACCAAGGAATCCAAAAATCTCCCCACGTCCTATTTTGAAACTTACATGATCAACGGCCGTGAAATCACCAAACTGCATGGTTAAATTCGTGGCTTCAATGGCTATTTCCGAAACGTCTTCCACTTTGCGGGGAATTATAACTACCGGTTTGTAATCTTTAAGCTGAGTTTCAGGAAGCATGGTGATAAATGCTTTCTCCAGGTTTGTAGAATTTGTCTTCGCCAAAAAATCTACAACTTTTCCTGTAAAAAGTATGCGCCCGGCGTTCATGGCCACAAGCCAGTTAAAACGCACTGCTTCTTCCATGTATGCAGTCGCAACAAGCACACTCATATTCGGATTAACTGCACGGATACGATCTATAAGCTCCCAGAAAAATCTACGGGAGAGAGGATCGACACCTGTCGTAGGTTCATCGAGGATCAATAAGTCAGGATCATGGATCAATGCACAACAGACTCCTAGTTTTTGCTTCATACCGCCAGAGAGTTTACTGGCTGGTCGATCTTTAAAGGAAAACAACCCTGTCGCACGCAAAAGCTCATCGATGCGCTGTTTTCGCTCACGATAGCCTAGTCCAAATAGGCGGCCGAAAAAATCGACATTTTCAAAAACAGAAAGAGTCGGATAGAGGTTTTTGCCAAGCCCTTGAGGCATATAGGCTATCTTGGGGCAGAGCGCCTCACGATATTTCTTGTCTGACATATCTCCATCAAAAACCATTACCTTGCCTGTTTGGATTTCTCGTGAGCCAGCTATGAGAGACAAAAGGCTCGATTTTCCTACGCCATCCGGTCCTATCATTCCAACAGTGCATCCAGCCGGAATATCAAGATCAACAGCATCTAACGCAATGACATTTCCATACCGCAAAGTGACCCCATTAATGCGCACAACGGGCTCTATAGAAGGCGATTTTGTTTGGGGTTGAACGCTCATATATTTACCTGAAAATAAGTTGGCCTTGGTTTTTATTTATCTGCAGATCGTCCGGCCATGGCTTTTCAGGGTCTAGCCTAAGGTACGCTACGCCTGGCAATCCGGTTTTAATCTGAGCGATATTCTCTTTGAGAAAATCTTTCGGTATCTGAGCTTTGATGCGAAACATTAATTTTTCTCTTTCTGTCGCTGTTTCTACTGTTTTTGGAGTAAACTGAGCGACATCAGAGATAAACGAGACGTATGCTGGAATGACATAATACGGAGCAGCATCGAGTATTAATCTCACTTCTTGCCCAATAGATACCTTTCCCGCATAAGCCGTTGAAAGAAAGAAAGTCATATAGACATCGCTTAGATCAACCAGGCTCAATACAGCACCACCAGCTGGGACAACTTCTCCTGCCTGTGCTACACGATACTGCACTCGTCCATCGCGAGGAGTTTTCAAAGCGCTGTCTTTTATATCCGCCTCTATTTTCGCTACGGACCCCTCATTAGCCTCAACAGACGATTTGGCTCCAGTCACCTCTTCTTGTGCGGTTACGATGGCCGCATCATCAGCTTCAACTTGGGCAATAGCCGCGTTTTTAGCAGCAACCGCACTTTTAAAGGACGCATAATCATCATCGGCGGTCTGTTGCGAAGTCGCCCCTTCTAGAACCAACTTTGAAGAACGTGCCAACCTTTTCTCTGAGACTTCTAATTCAGCTTCGCGTTGCTTCAATACCGCCTCTGCAGCAGCTTTTTCACTCTTTTTTTGAATAAGTCTGCTTTGGTTAATAGCAACATCACTTCTCGCCGCAAGCAGCCTACCTTTGGCTTCTCGAAGCTGTGCCTCCAGGACATCAGGGTCCATATAAGCCAAAACCTGCCCTGCCTTGACATAGTCCCCTTCTTCCACAAGAAGCTCCTTAATTTGACCGGCTATCCGAGGCGCAAGATTAATTTCTGTGGCCTCAATCCTCCCATTTCCACTGACAATGTCCTTTTTTTTGTGTTGCATATAGCTTTGCCATAAGACGAAAGCTAGGATTCCGATAATAAGCAGCCCTAGAGCACCCATTAACCACATTTTCTTATCTTTTATCATGATATTCCTTATTAAAATGTCCTAGCAACAAGCCGGTAGATGAATTCATATTTATCTACTATAGCCACCACCAAGTGCGATAAATAAGTTGATTCCACTGGCAAGAAAAGCACGTCGTGTTTGCACAAGATCTTGTTCAGCAGAAAACCTGTCCCGCTCAGCATCCAGAAATTCAAGATAGGGAGAAGTTCCATGTTCGTATCTAATCCATGCCAAACGTGCGCGCTCACGTTGAGAAGCTAAAGCCTCGGTTTGAATAACACTCTGTTCTGCTAACCATGCGCGTTCAGTCAGAGCATCGGCAACTTCGCGAAAAGCAACTTGAATCGTATGTTCATATTGGCTGACAGCTATATTCTGGCGTGCTTTTGCCAATCCTAGATCCGATAAATTTTTTCCCCAATCGAATATCGGAACTGAGATACTTGGAAAGTAAAACCAAAATTTGCTTCCCGGGTGAAACAGATTTTTAAGTTCGCTGCTGGCTGAACCATAGGCTCCCGTCAGTGAAATCGCAGGAAAAAAGGCTGCTCTGGCGGCGCCAATGTTGGCATAGGCTGCCATCAATCTATGTTCAGCAGCAAGCACATCGGGACGATTGTATAGTAATTCGGAAGGCAGCCCTGGGCAAATCTCCTTTATAAAATAAGCTTCGATTTGGGACAGTAAATGATTATCGAGGGTTATAGGTGTGCCAACGAGAAGCGTCATAGCGTTCCAATTCAACTCACGCCTACGTTCAAGTACAGTTAAATCGGCCTTTGCCTGCTGCAAAAGCGTTTCAGCCTGAATGGCTTCATACTTTGATGATGAGCCTTCTTCAAAGCGCCGTTTCATTAAATGGTATGACTTTTGACGGCTTTCAACAGTTTTTTTGGCAATACTAACCAGCTCGTTTAGTTCGCGTTCCATTAAATATGTGTTGGCAATTTGTCCAATCAGGCTTATGAAAGTGGCATGTTCTGCCTCTTCGGTAGCTAGATATTCTTCTAATGCGGCATCTTTCAGACTTCGAAGGCGCCCCCAAAAATCAAGCTCCCATGCATTAATACTAAGAGCAGCCAAATAAGCGGAACTGAAAATTGCGGGGTTGCTTGGTGTTGATGGTGTCGTTGGAGGGAGAATGTTGAAAGTGCACTTGATAATAAATCACCAGGCAATCGAGTTCGAAGACCTGGGACAATTCCATCGACGGTAGGAAACAGATCCGCCCAGCTATGGCCATACACTGCTCTTGCTTCGTATATTCGTCCTATGGCTATTCTCAAGTCCCGATTATTATCCAGCCCCAGCGCGATCAGTTGTTGGAGAGCCGGATCGGTAAAAAAGTCTTGCCAGCAAAGCTGCCGGATGTTCGAGCAGTTCTGTGTACATTCTTCTCTGGGATATGTCTCTGCGGTAGGCAAGGGAGGTCTTTCATAGACAGGAATAAACGAACAACCGGATAGCATTACCGATAGGTAGCAGAATAAGCATTTTCTGGATAAAGTCTTTATACTTTTCAATAACATTTATTCTCTCAGTCAAATGAAAAATGGCCAAACGCCTTATGTTTGCACCTCTTGTTTTCAATACTCGTTCTAGAGCTTTTAAAAGGTAGAACGACTAGCATTTGAATCCATGATCAATGCATGAGACCTACCGATATCCCATATCATGAAAAAAATGGAGTAAATCACAACCATTTTTTTTAATCCAGAAAATTGAACAAAGAGAAGCAGGGCTTACAGTTAGTTAAACACGATGCTGGCGGGAGCCTCCTATACAAAATAAATAGGCCGCGGTGTAATTTATTATTCAATATGTAAGCCTTCCTTTTTTGGTATTCTGAAAATGCTATTTCGCAATGGCATTCAATTCAACCTACACATGAGAAAGATCGACCTCCCCCAAATATATTCGAAGACTAGAAGGTATTATTAAAGAGATTGTAAGAGATTCTCTAAAAAAGCCATCGTAAAACTTTTAAGCGTAGCTAAAACACTATTTAGGTAAAAAAATGAGTCTGTGGAAAATCGCACATCAAAAAGAATGATGAAAGAACAATATTTATATAAAAGAAGATCAAAATAACTGTAAAGTTGCTCTACGAGCTACTTCGATTCGCAATAACCCTGTATTCATGAGCAGCAACCTTGCAAAACGATATGTTTTCCATAAGTTTAGAACTTATTTTTGACGATATGCAAGTAATGGCGTTAGAATCTCACCATTGTGTTCATACTTGCCCCATAACTGGCAGCATCAAATAACCGCAGCATCATTGCAAGATTCCGAGCATGCGGAGAAATGTTGGCATCGAATACACACACCGTATTTTTTCTGATGGACTTTCAACGGTTCTTCATTTGAAGCGTCAGTTAAGTGGCAGATTCTCCTTGCACATACAATGATTTAAATGGATTAAGAATTCGGTTTATTTATGCCTAGATTTTCCCGAATGTATTCTTCGGAGTTTCAATAATTCTTGTTATGAAGGTTGCCAGACTCTTTTGAGAAATCACCGAGCCTTTCTCCGGTTCGCCTTTTCGGGTTATTTCGTAATCCACTTCATCGGCGATAGTAAACCAGGTTGGCCTTAAAATTGTGTATTCAAGGTCTGATGCTTCTATCGTATCGGCAGCTTTTCGGTAAGGCGTTAAAATGGGACTTACAGGCTCATTGTAAATATTTATTGAACTGATAAATATGAGTTTTTTAACGCCTATTTCATGCATTGCTTTAACAACGTTTTTTGCCATCTGTTCCAGATCTCCCGCGAGATTTGCATATACAATATCCTGTCCCGCTATTGCTTCTTTTAGTTGATCAAAATCGAGAACATCCCCCTCAATAATACGACAGTTGGAAACATTTTTATTTCTTAACCTATTTTTGTTGCGTAAAAATAAGGTAAGGTTAATTTCATTCTTTTTTACTAAAATATCAAAGACATCTTTTGCGATATTTCCACTGGCGCCTAGAATAATTATATTTTTCATTTCTTCTGTAGGTTGTGTGAATTATTTTTTTAACGATGCCATATCAATAACAAAACGATAATGCACATCCCCTTTTATCAATCGATCAAATGCCTCGTTAACTTGCTGAATACTGATTAATTCAATATCGGCAGTGATGTTGTGTTCTGCACAAAAATCCAGCATTTCCTGCGTTTCGGGAATACCTCCAATGTTAGAACCTGCAAAACTTTTTCTTCCTTTAACAAGGTTGAAAGCTCCTACCGGCAATGGGTCTACTGGTAGTCCAACCAATACTAAAGCACCATCAACTTTTAGCATGTCCAAATAATTATTTACATTGTGTTTTGCAGATACGGTATCCAGAATTATATCCAATTTAGATTGCTGTCTCATTTGTTTAACATCAGTGGATAATAACACTTCATCTGCTCCTAATCGCTTGGCATCCTCTACTTTCGAAAGGGAAGTACTGAATACGACTACATGAGCACCCATTGCTTTGGCAATTTTAATCGCTAAATGCCCCAAACCTCCAAGGCCAATAACGCCTACTTTTTTCCCAGGACCAGCCTTCCAATGCTTTAAAGGTGAATAGACCGTAATTCCCGCACAAAGCAAGGGTGCAGCAGAAGCTAAATCAAGTTTTTCAGGAACACGTAAAACATAATATTCGTCCACCACAATACTTTCTGAAAAGCCTCCATAAGTGCGCCCTCCCATGTACTTATCAGGAGAATTAAACACAATGGTGCTACCTGGCTCGCAAAATTGTTCTAATCCTTCTTTGCAATATTCACATTTTCGACAGGAATCTGCAATACAGCCGACTGCAGCTAGATCACCTGGCTTGAATTTAGTCACTTGGTTACCAATCTTTGTTACCCTACCTACAATTTCATGCCCTGGAACAATCGGGTAAACTGTTCCACCCCATTCGTTTCGGGCTGCGTGTAGATCAGAGTGGCAAATACCACAGTAAAGGATGTCTATTTCCACATCGTGAGGCATTATCGCTCTGCGTTGAATATTGACCTGTTTTAATGGTGCATCGGCAGCCTCTGTGCCAAAGGCTTTAACTTTAAATGATTCCATCGCTTGACTCTTGGTTAGATTTTAATTTCAATAATTTATTGTTCTGATTAACTAGTTATCACTTCATTTAAGCATTTTATTGCATTCAAAGTTCTAGGGTATCCTACATAAGGCAGTAATTGCGTGATCACACTTAGTAAAGTTTCTTTATTGTTACCAACATTGACATTACCTTGAATATGTCCTTTTATTTGCGGCTCGGTTCCACCCAATGCTATAAGCATAGAAAGCGTTAAAAGCTCTCTTGTTTTTGTGTCCAGCCCTTTTCTGGTATAGTAATCACCAAAACAATTGGCCGACAGATATTTTTGGATGTGTATTTGATCCCCTGGTGATTCCTGATACATTTTATCAATCGTTTCCTTGAAGATCACCTTTTGTACTGCCAATCCTTTTTCATACCGGTTTTCGAGTGTGGTTGTAGATTGACCTTCTAATGGGAGTTTTATTCCTCTGCTTTGCAATACTTCATTTCCAGCGTGGATAAAATCTAAAACTTTTGAAATCCCTACATAAGGCACTGACTGGTAAATAATTTCCTTAATTTCAATAGGGGTTATACCCACATTAAGAGCACCACCAATCATTGCTTTGAATTCAGTTAAAGCCTGGCTTCCAATGGTTGATGCCAAAATCATCATTACTCTTGTTTTTGCATCCAAGCTCCCGTAGCTAATCACCTCATCAAAAGCAAAATTGTCAAATAATTCGATTAGCTCAGGATCTGTTACTTGTAGCATTGACTCATGTTTTGGAAGTAATTCCTCATGGTTTCTGATCGCGGCTTCGGTCAAATTAATCTTTGCAGGCTCATATCTTGCAGACTGAATGCTGTTATATTCCTCATCGGTTACGGGCTCCAGCCACTTAACTGCACCTTCTGCACTATTATTGGTTATAGCAATATGAGTGAAACGACTATTATTTGCCGCGCCGTGCCAATGCTCCACGTTTGACGGAATAATGACTACATCCCCTCTCATAAGCACTCTTGCAGGCTTGTTCCTTTCCTGATAATAGCCTTTTCCATCGGTAACAAGCAAGATTTGCCCTTTCGCATGTGTATGCCAGTTGTTTCTACTCCTTGGCTCAAATACGACATTACCTATTGTATAAGTTCCTGTTTCATCTTGAGGAACTAAGATTTTCACCCATGCAGTTCCTGTAAAATAGTCTGTCGAAGCTTTTTCACCTCTGGGAAAAATGGTATTTTGATTTTCCAATGTGCTCATAACCGCCTTTTTATTTCTTATAATCCCGTTCTTTTTTCCAATTCTTCTGGATAGCGACTACCCTCCACTTTGATTGTTTCAAGTGTGGAATTAATGTCTTGCAATTCTCGGGAAGTCAATTTAATACCGACTGCTCCGATGTTTTCTTCCAGGCGGCTTAGTTTCGTGGTTCCGGGAATAGGCACGATCCATGGTTTTTGAGCTAAAATCCAAGCAAGTGCGATCTGGGCAGGCGTTGCATTTTTTTGTTCCGCTATCTTTCCAAGCAAGTCGATCAAAACCTGATTGGCTTTTAAGGCCTCGGGTGTAAAGCGGGGTACAATGCTTCGAAAATCCGATTTATCGAATTTTGCATTTTTATCAATTTTTCCTGTAAGAAATCCCTTGCCCAAAGGGCTGAACGGAACCAAGCCGATGCCGAGTTCTTCAAGCGTAGGCAATAACTCTTCTTCCGGTCGTCTCCACCAAAGAGAGTATTCGCTTTGAATAGCGGTAAGGGGCTGGACAGCATTTGCACGGCGAATAGTCTGTACGCCCGCTTCTGAAAGACCCCAGTATTTGATCTTCCCTTCGCTAATTAAGTCTTTCATAACTCCTGCAACATCTTCAATGGGTACTTGTGTATCCACACGGTGTTGATAATATAAATCAATCACGTCGGTACCTAAACGTTTCAACGAGCCTTCTACAGATTGTCTAATGCGATTGGGGTGGCTGTCTTGCACCTGTTTTCCATCCTGCAATTTAATGCCAAACTTGGTGGCAATTTTCACCTTATCCCGGTATGGCTTCAATGCTTCACCTACAATTTCTTCGTTGGTATATGGACCATATATCTCAGCCGTATCAAAAAAAGTAACGCCGCGTTCCACGGCAGCTTGAACCAGTGAAATTGCGGCTTGTTTATCCAAGATATGGCTGTATGCATAGTTTAGTCCCATGCAACCAAACCCAATGGCTGATACTTCAAGATTGCTTTTTCCGAGTAGTCTCTTTTTCATTGTTATCCCTCCTTCTCCACTTAAAAGCCTAGCATTTGCAATGCCTTCGCTTATCACTTAAGCTAGAATCAGCACTTTTTGTAAACTTAATTTTTAAATTTACTATATTCTGCGTTCCTTACTCTTTGTAAGAAAAAGAACCTGGTGTAAATAATCACAATGCCTTAAGTAACTGGGAGAAAAGAATAAAGAGAGGTGGCACCACGATATCAACGAGAGCCGCCTATACAAAATAGGCAAAAAGAATGATGAGAGAACAATATTTACAAAGATAAGAATGGCGACAAGTATTGCTTGTGAAGCTTTTAGATTCATTTTCTAAAAAAAAGACTTCCGGAGAAGCATAGGGAGGTGGACGCATTCAGAACTTTTAATTTGACTACTTTATCGCTTAGCTTCCCGCCTAATTGCGGATTCAATCTATAGGAAATTGTTATAAACCAAGCCGATAAAATTTTTCATCACAATCCATAGGTTGGCAGTATGAAGGCATGCCATTCCTTGCAATTTCACGAAATCCATGCTTTTCATAAAAACGATGCGCAGCTCGAAAAGCAAGAGTCGTTCCTAAATAATTGCATTAACGTCGCGCTCTTTAGACCATGTTAAAACTGTATCGAGCATTTTTTTGCAAATCCCCGTTGACTTCGATATTCTTTATTAAGAAAAACGTCTCTTAGCTCAAATGCACTGTGATCAATATCGATCACTGCAATAGTTCCAATGACCTTTCCATAAAAAAAAGAGCTACCCAATAGTTGCCCCTATTTTTTTGAAAAGACTGAGAAAATTGATTGAAGTTCTTTTTGTTGTCCTTCTTCAATTGGAAAGTTGAATTCTCCTATTTGAATTCGTTCTATCAAATCAATAACTTCAGATTGGCATTTAGGTTCGAAAGACTGAATTGCAAAAGACATGTTGATAACTTATTTAACGGTGTTTGACTCATTCTAAGTAATCATTGACCACTTCCATACAAATACCTGGCAGCTTTCCTAAAATTCAATTGCACTAGATGGATTTCATAGCTATTTACTTTAACCTCTTTAAGAGATTGAACAGCATTTGTTCCCGCACCCGTAGTTTTGAAAGCAAAGCTTTTATTGGCATCAAGTAATTCTTTATGTCTGGTGTTAGACCTGACACCAGAACTCCTGCGATGCTCGATTAGCTGTATCCTCAGTTCTGAGATGCTATACATAGATATCGAAAAAAATCCCTATTTCACACATTCGTAGAGAATCATTTGGGCATTTTCATCGGCTTGTGTGCGTGTGTAAGGAATGAATTTGTTTTTTATCTTAAATCCTATGCCTTCAAGAATTTCATCTAACTCGTTATGGACATACAGATGCAAACGAAATTCTTCTACTTCTGTTTGAACAATTCGATTGTTTTCCCACAGCTCTTTTCGGCATAAACGCGTTTCAATGTTTGTTACAGTATCAAAATGAAAAATTCGATTATGTAAAAAGAGAGAACCGTCATCTTTTTTTATCCAACGCCCTGACCAAATTCCTTGGGGTTCTCTAACTGCTTTTAATGTCTCGATTTCAAAGATGAATTTTCCATCATTGGCGAGACACTCAAAAATTTTTCTCAAAGCTTGTTGAACATCCACAAGATCTACCAGAAGACAAAATGAAGCGCTTGGTATAAAAATAAGCTTATAGGATATGTTGGAAGAAAATGTTTCAAACGAAGCTTCAACTAATTGTGGATTGATTTTTTTTTCAAAACACTTATTTCTGCATACTTCCAGCATATGCGGTGAATTGTCAAATCCAGTTACATCATATCCTTCTTCGATTAGTGGAATCAAAAAGCGCCCCGCACCACACATCGGTTCAAGAATTGATCCGTTAGCTTCTGCTGCGCATGCTAAGTAGTATCTTAGGGCATCTAGTGGTGCGTGAGGATTATCTAATACATAAAATTCCGTGCATAACTCTCTATATGACTCAGATTGTTTATTCATACCATCCCTCCGATTATTGATGAGGAAGATTACATTAAAATTCCTATTTTTGCATTTCAAAAAATGTATAAAATTGGCAAAATTTATTACTCAAATAATTTGATTTTTTTTGAAACCGTTTAAAGTATTATGAATAGCTTTTGCTTATAGGAAATATCTTAGAATGGATTACCATCAAAAAATAGTTTCATGTTTTATGGGCGAATTTTATTTTCTATCTAATTTTTATCCTGCAAAGGTCGAATTTGAGGGGATCACCTATCCATCGGTTGAACATGCGTATCAATCAGCAAAAACCCTAGACATTTCTATTCGCAAACAGATCGCGGCTCTCTTTACGCCATTAAGAGCAAAGAATGCTGGAAGAGGGCTGACTATTCGCAATGATTGGGATCAAATTAAATTAGAAGTGATGGAACAATGTGTACGATACAAATTCACTCATCATGCATTCCTAGGAAATAAATTGCTCTCAACCGGTAATGCGTTAATCGAAGAAGGGAACGATTGGGAAGATTATTTTTGGGGAATTTGTGATGGAAGAGGCGAAAATCATCTCGGTAAAATCCTCATTAAAATCCGTTCAGAATTACGCTCCAAGTTATCCCCCTAAATCTTAGCTATAAATTAAAATGGTTTACCGGCGATGAATCAGCATTTGGGAATCGATGAAAGCGATTTCAAAGGGTTGTTGACCCTGTAGCAGAGATTTTTAAGAAGCAGAGAGTTTTGAATGGGGACAGTTGGATGATTTCAGAATTTTTGATTGGAAAAAGCTCCTAGCAAATCACCCTAAGCTATTTGTTCGAAGAAGGATATTTTATGCATACGGAAAAAAAGAAACTGGCCAATAATGCTGCTATATGAAAAATTTTTCATAGTGATGCTTTTAATTTACGTCCCTCTCTAAGTAATGTGTTGGCAATGTTCATTAAAAATGAATGTGAACTGTCAGAATAATCGACAAATTGCTTAATCAAAAATTCGTGACTTTGGTGATCATCGATCATCTCAGCAGATGGATTTGAAGCAAAACATATGTAAAAAGCATTTATAATGATCGTAGAATATGCAATGAGCTTGGATTGATGGAATTTTTGCCAATCAGTGATTTCAATTTCTCTGCCAAGGTAGGTTTGCAGTAAAAGTTCTTCTAATTCGTGGGTGTATGCTGTAAACATCGAAAATAAAGCTAGATCATAAAATGGATCATGGTAGTTTACGTCACCCCAATCGATGAATTTCGCTTGTCCATTGATAATGAATATATTACGAGCATTAAGATCAGAATGTGTATTCACTTTTTCGATCGACAGCTTGTTCAACTCCACATAAGCATCACTCATCATATTGATCGCTTCATCAAACTCAGGTTTTTTGCCTGCTTTATGGACCAAAAAATAATAAGCGTCTTTGTAAAGTGCAAGGCAATCGTAATGGATCCATTCTTGAGTTGGCGTTGAATGCAGGATTTTAATTGCCTTTGCAATGCTGACACAGGCTTCTCGAGTACGCACCTGGTCAAACGTGATCGTTCCCCCTTCAAAGAATTCCATGAGGACAAAGCTTTTGTCCTTAGCTACGTAAAAGATTGTAGGACCGATCCCAAGCTGACTTGCGAGATTTAGCATATACAGCTCAGAGTCTATTTTCGAATTCTCTGTCAGCTCGTAAAGGCGCAGAACGTATTTTTGGTTGTTTAGAGTGACAATATACTTTTCATCTGTAGAGAATCCTCCAAGCAACAATTTTGCAGTAATCTCACTTTGTTCAATTTTCGGAAAGCATTCCTGTAGGGCATTTTCTAAAGTTGTCGCGCAAAGATTCGCAGCTAAACACAAAAAAAGTAAAACGCTTCTAATAACTTTCATAAGTATTACCAAAATTTCCTTTCAAAGGTTAAAAACAAAAAATATTTTATAAGAGACTTATATTTATAACAGTAGATTTAACCATTTAGAACTCCCTTGGTAGGATCTAAATTTTTCTGCTAATTTAGTGGAAATCGTCGATCAGATGGATCGACACGAAAAAGCCGATGAAAATTTCTATGTAACGGCTAATCTAGTGAGGAATTTGGCAACGCGTGCAAGAAAGATTTTTGAGAGTTCTGAAGTAGATGAAAAGCAACAACTATTGAATTTTGTATTTTAGAACTTAAAATTAGATGGGAATAACTTACAATCCTACGTGAACCATCTCACTTATATACAAGTGAAGAACAGTTTAGAGAGATGGGGGCGGCTGGACTCGAACCAGCGAAGCCCGAAGGCGAGGGAGTTACAGTCCCTTGCAATTGCCGCTATGCGACACCCCCTAAGAGGATGCTGGCAGTAGGAATTGAACCCACAACCGTCCGATTACAAGTCGGGTGCTCTACCAATTGAGCTATGCCAGCGATGTGAATGCCAGATTCTAGCAAAAGCTCCTTTTTCTGTTCAACACAAAAAAACAAATAATCCTATCTCATTGATAATGATATAAATACAACACTAAATTGGTTCTGATTCTAACACAATAACATCCCACAAAGCATCCATTTTGGCCTGTTGTTCCACGCTTAAATCGTAAATCACCATAAAACAATCGTCATTGTCAGCAAAAGCCCCTTTTGTCCAATTTGTCGACCCATTAACCAAAATTTTATGGTCAATGTAAGCAAATTTGTGATGTAGCATAGGCCCCGGAAGGCTCAGTGACGCAGGAATCTTCTCCTGCTTCAACAATTTAACAATCGCCGCTCCCGCCCCCTTCCCTGCTTTAGCATCAATGACCACTTCGACATGCACTCCCCTTTTAAATGCATGGATAACAGCTAATGCAAGTTCTCGATGTGTCCATGTATACATGGCAATGCGAATATCTTTCTGAGCCTGATTAATCAATTGGATGAGATGTTTATCGGCCTCAGGATTGTCTGGCAAAAACCAAAATTCGACACGCTGCTTGCCAACCGCGAATGTCTGTTTAGGAATCGCTTTTCTATGTGCATTTGGGGAGAATTCATCCACCTTTCGAAGAATAAGTCCCGCAAATTCAGGGTGCACCATTCCCACCACAAGATTTCCATACATTCTGAGGGAATCTGTCGTCATATTCGAAGATCCAATCCAAATCTGTTCTTCATCTATCAACAAAATCTTCTGATGCATAAGTTTCTTGCTTTCGATTTTCACCATCTCCACATGGGGACCCAGTTGATACATGATCGAATTTCTCACACCCACATCACAGAAAATTTTAACACGCACACCTTCATTCGCTTTTTTTTGGAGTGCGTGTAATATTTTTTGATCCTGGAGGGAATAGATAATTAAGACGATCGATTTTTTGGCTTGAGAAATGGCTGTGCAAAAGGTAAGTTGTAAATCGTCTCGAACTTGATTGGCGTAAATTTTGACATTTTGGCCTGGTTCTGGTAAATCAACAGAAAGAAGCTTCTGTTCGATTTTAAAGAGGCCATAAGCTGTAAAGCTGAAGGCTAAAATCCAAAAAATCTTTTTTATCCATTCCAGATTGAAGCCAGAGCCATCACCCCTTTTCATATCGACGAAACTGCAGTGTTTAATTCCACTAAAGCTTGTTTAAGACCCGTATACCGTTTTTTGATTTCATCATTGCGCACAGCGATGGATAAAGCTTTTTTTGTCCCGACCAAAACGACAAGTTTTTTTCCTCGCGTCACAGCTGTATAAAGAAGATTTCGATATAAAAGCTTAAAATGACTGGTATGCACAGGGATCACCACACAGGGACATTCACTTCCTTGATATTTATGTATGGAAACGGCATAAGCTAAAACAATTTCATCTAATTCGGAAAATTCATAACAAATCTCACGCTCTTCAACTTTTACTACAACTTGTTGTTCGACATGGTCAATATCCACAATGCGTCCAATATCCCCATTAAAGACTTCCTTTGAGTAATTATTGCGAATTTGCATCACCTTATCATTGACCATTAGCTTACGACCCTGACGCATTAAAGGAGTCTGATTTGGATTTAAGGTTTCTTGTAGAACGGCATTTAAATTGTCGATGCCTATATTCCCTTTTTTCATAGGGGCTAAAACTTGAATATCATCCGAGGGATGAAAATCATATTTTTTGGGCAGACGTTGAGAGACTAAGGCCACAATTTGTTTTAAAACATCTTCTGTTTCCTGTGCTTCTACAAAGAAAAAATCACTTTGACTGAGATTGCGAATATCGGGGAACATTCCGCGGTTAATTCGATGCGCATTTGTAATAATAAAGGATCCCGCAGCCTGTCGAAAAATTTCATTAAGCGTGGTTACACTCACCACTTGGGAAGCAATTAAGTCTTGCAATACGTTCCCTGGTCCCACGCTCGGCAGCTGATTAATATCTCCCACAAAAATCACACGAGCGTTGTCAGGAATCGCTTTAAGCAAGCTGTACATCAAAAAGGTATCAATCATGCTAGATTCATCGATGATCAATAAGTCACACACCAGGGGAGAAGAACGATTACGCTTAAATCCTTTTCCTTTGAAATCATATTCAAGCAAGCTATGGATGGTTGAAGCCTTTTTGCCTGTAATTTCACTCATGCGCTTAGCTGCCCTGCCTGTGGGAGCAGCCAGAAGAATTTTAGAAGTCAATTTTTCCGTGATACCTAGGATAGCTTTTGTAATGGTGCTTTTTCCTGTTCCTGGTCCACCTGTAATAATATGCATCTTTTGGAATAAAGCTTGAGCAACAGCTTCCTTCTGATTGACTGCTAGATCGATGCAATGCACCGCTTGAATCCACTGTAAGGCTTTATCGACATCAACGTCTCTCAAAACAACCGGAGCAGACAACAATCGTTGAATCTCGCGCGCAATCCCCACTTCAGCAACAAATAAAGGTTTTAACCAAATAAATTGTAAAGGTTCTCCAGCATGAATCAATTTAAAATGCTCAACACGTCCCTGCTCTTTTAATACAGAAATTCTTTCGGAGATCTTCTCCTGCTCTATTTCCAATACTTTATTGGCTTCTTCAATAAATAGATCGACCGGATAGCAGACATTCCCGTCGCTGGCAAGCTCAGAAAGAACAAATTCGACACCTGCATCTGTACGAATGCTCGACTTGGAATCAATCCCTAGTTTTTGAGCAATTAAGTCGGCGGTTTTAAAGCCAATTCCAAAAATGTCTCGAGCAAGATGAAAAGGATTCTCTTTAACTTTTGCAATGCTGTGGGTGCCATAGGCTTTGAAAATTTTTTGAGCATAAGTGGGACTTACGCCATGAGCTTGCAAAAAAATCATGACATCCCGAATGGATTTTTGCTCCGCCCAGCATGTTTTAATTGTTTCTATCCGCTTCGCACCAAGCCCCGGTATTTCTGAAAGCTTGTTCGGGAAACGGTCGATCATGTCTAACGTTTCAGTCCCAAATTTCTCCACAATCCGAGCAGCATATTTTGGACCAATCCCTTTAATCAACCCCGATCCCAAGTATTTTGTAATACCTAAAATATCCGCAGGAGCTTCTACTTGATAACGCTCAACTTCAAATTGATTGCCATGGATTAAATGCCTTTTCCATTGCCCCCAGCAACGAACTGTCTCTCCTGGTTGTAGGGTTGGCATAATGCCCACGACACAAACTAAATCCGTACGCTTTGCTTCTTTAAGCTGGGCCACAGTATAGCCGGTTTCTGGATTTTGAAAAGTAATCCGTTCAATATATCCTGTTACAATTTGCTGCATGCAAAACTCAAATAAAAAAAATTGAAATCAAATAGCTGAAAGAAGAGTAGAATTTTATCAACAAAAAAGAAAAGAAATAAAGAGAAAATCTCTCTAAATTTTTGACAGGTAGACTAAGAAATAAGCCGAGAAATGAATATTCTCGGCTTATGTATTGTCATCATCTTATTCTAGCCAAAGAAGGCAGAAAATAAGCTCGATCTTTGACGTTTTAGTCCGCTCGATCTTGAAGCTGCTTTTGATCTGCTATAAGTTTTTGGTTCTAAATGTGTTTTAGATGTTCTTTTGCTGCTAGAATGAAGCTTTCTTGCTTTCGCTTTTGTTCTTAGCGAACTTTTTGTGCGTGCTAAATCTTTTTTCTGTTCTAAATGAGCTCCTAGCTCTCTTTTAGCTGTGGTACGTGTTCTTTTAGCTTTTGTGCTTAAAGCACTTTTTGCTTTTGTAGTTGAAGCACTTTTTGCTTTTGTAGTTGAAGCACTTTTTGCTCTTGTACTGGAAGCATTTTTAGCTCTCGCTAAAGTAGAGCTGCGAGTTGAATGCGCACTCACTTTTTTATGAGAAGAACTGGATGTTGCCTTTCTTGCTTTAGTCGTGCTTGTTCTTGTGCCCAACTCTCTTTTTTGTGTAGAAGAGGGTCTTTTTGCAGCTTTAGCACTCGCTCTCTTTTTTGAAAGTCTAGAAGTAGATGTGGAAGCCGCTCTTTTTCTTGACGTCGATTTCGTTTTCTTTTGTGTTTGCTGCATGTATTCATGCAAATCTTTTTGCATTTTGCTATTCAAAGCCTTGTGAAAAGCTCTTTCGAGTTCTTCTTTTTCGCTAGGATCTTTAACATGGCTCGAGATTTTTTTAAAAATCTTATGCGCTTTTTTTGCAGAAAGAAGATCGTTCACTTCATTTTTATGACTGCCAATGTAGCTAATGTAGCCTTTTGCAACACGTTCTGCATTGATAGAAGGCCGATTTTTTAATTGTGGGATATGAGAAGCAGCTTGATTTAAAAAAGTCTTAGAAAGCTGTGTGTGCTTTCCAATTCTTTTCTCGCCTCTTGCCCAAGAAGTTTTTGGCTCTGCTCTTAAAAGACCATGCAACCCATCTAAATTTTGTTTAAAGCTTGTTTTGTATATACCGACCATGACATATCCTCCTCTATGGATTAATGATAGCCGGTGGACAGCAAATAGAGTGCCAATAATCGAGAATGCTAAAAAATAATTTATTAACTTTTTATTATAAACAAGTTAATTTCTTAAAATATTCTCTTGAAAAATATTTTGACGTGGAATTTTTTTCTTTTTTACCATTTTTTTCCTAGGCATTTTTTACCTGAACATCTTTTTGACTGGCTTTTACCATTTTATAGCCACAAAATAAAAGTAGACTCATTACTATAAAATAGCATGGCAAAGGATAAGGAGTCCCCGTGTGAATTAGCCCCATAATAGCTGTTAAAGCAGCAATTACAAAATAATAAAATAGGCCAAGCAAAGAGCCTGCAATTCCTCGGGCCTCTTGATAATCCACCAAGGCCAAACTCAAACTATTTGAAATAACTAATCCGATTCCAAAAAAGAGAAAAAGGAGTGGCAAAATTAATGCCATAAAAGCAGTTCCTCCCCATTTAGTCGCAATCAAACCTAACATCGCGTTGAATGCTAACGAACAGGACCCAACAAAAACGATCGCACATCCTAAAAAAATAATGCGCTCGCCTTGCCACTGTTTATTTAAATGATGTGAAACGAAGGAAGCGAGAAAAAATGGAGTCGCCACAGCAATTCCCATTAGCCCATATTGCCCAGGAGTCAGCTTTAATAAATCAATAAATAGAAAAGGAGCTTCAGCATAATAGCTAAATAAAATTCCATTGCTACCTCCAATTAACAGAACATAGCCCCAAATTTTGCAGTCGTTTACCATTTTTTTGGCAACCAAAGTCATCACGCTCCAACCTTGCACCCGGCAATGCATGGGACGTGTTTCTGGCAAAGCTTTCCACGCATAGAGCAAAATGCAAATGCCAAGGACCAATAATGCATAAAAATTCGCATTCCACCCAAATAGCTGATCGATATATCCACCCAAAAATGGTCCAATCGCAGGAGATATAGCCAAAGGTGCACCTAACGCAGAAAACAGCTGATTGCGCTCTTTCCCTTCATATGTATCACGTATCATCGTTTGTGTGACAACAGATCCAACACTTGAACCAAGCGCTTGGATCCAGCGAAACGCTAATAAATAATAGATAGAGGGTGCAAGGCTACAAAGCAAAGTTCCAATTAAATACACTCCCAATCCACATAATATGGAAGTGCGACGACCAAGAAAGTCAGCAAGGATTCCCCATAAAAAAACGCCCATCGCAAATCCTATAAAAAAAACGCTAAGCGTCAATTCAACCAAATGCTCGGTTGTTTGGAGGGAATGCGCGATATCTGGCAATGAAGGGGTATAAATGGTTTCGCTAATTTGCGGAAATCCGAGTAGGAGTGTCAGCAATAAAAATGAAGGGACCTTTTTTCTAACTTCTAGCATGAGCTTCTCCTTATAAAGAAACCATTATAATTTATTCACTTTAAAGTATCAATTTACGTAAAAGTTAATTTTTATTAACTTTAAATTAATAAAGGAGCTCAAATATGAGTAAATTCGATCAAATTTTGTATTTTATGGCGATTGTAGAAGCAAACAGCTTTGCTAAAGCCGCAAAGAAATTGAGCATTTCAACGGCAGCTGTCAGTAAACAAATGCATCTTCTCGAAAAACATTTAGGAGTAGAGCTCATTCACCGCACAACTCGCCGATTGGAATTATCTGAATCGGGAAAATTATACTTTGAGCATTGCAAAAAGATTGTGCATGAAATGGAGGAAGCTGAAAGATTGATTTCAAATGTACGAGCTGAACCAAGAGGAAATTTATTTGTCGTAAGCGGCAGACATTTTGCCCAGCACTATATTCTACCTTTCTTATGCGAATTCGTTCAGGCTTATCCGCACGTTTGCCTGAATTTAGAACTGGCAGAGAGAATTCCTGATCTTTATCAAGAGAAAATCGATCTTGTGATTGGATATTCCATCCCAGGCCCAGAATTAGCTGTTCAACGAAAAATTGCCACTACCACTTATGTGCTATGTGCCTCACCCAATTATCTACACAAATACGGAACCCCTCTAAAGCCAGCAGACCTAACTAACCACATTTACATTACGCATAGCATGCGCAAACCGGATGACAAGCTATCATTCAATGATGGGAGTGAAATTCACCTGAATCCGATGCTAAAATTAAATGATTCTAATGCTCTTGCTCAATGCGCAATTGCGGGATTAGGGATCATTAAAATTCACCATTATATTGTTGCAGAAGCACTTGAAAAAGGGTCTCTCGTAGAAATTTTAGCTAGCTACAAGGAGCCTAAGACTCCCATTTATCTCTATTATCAGGAAAGTCGCCATTTACAACCTAAAATTCGATACTTCATTGACTTTGTTTTAAGCCACATCTCAACACAGCATAAAGTTGGCTCTACCCCAGTTATTTAAAATGCGAAAAGGATTTTTTTTGAAAACAATTGTAGCATAGGCTACATATTAATGTAGCAATAGCTACATTTTCAAAATTAAGGAGTTTCCCATGTTAAATTCACTTTCAAGTGCGATTGAAAATGAGACCGATCGCCTTCTTCTCTTTCGCTTAGGTCGCTCACTCAAAAGGATTACAGAAAAAAAAGGCTATACGGCAGGATGCTTTGGAGCAACGGCTTTAATTGCGGTCAAAATCACCGCCCTTGCAATTTCTTTTTTTTGCATGCAAGGGGTTGTCTTTTCTTTGATGGACACCCATGAAGAAAAAAATATAAGGCCTTTAGGAGATGTGGGAGGATGGCAAGCAATCGTTTTATTTTCAGGAGCTGTCGTAGGAAAGCTATCGATACAATTTATCCGAGAAGGAGAATACATGCGGCTAAAATCCATTTGTCAAAAATGGATGCAAGATAATCGAATCAGTATTCATGACAACCCAAAACTCTATCAAACTTTAAATGACATGCTAACAGCTTATCAAACACAATGCCTTTTTTCAAAATTGCTTGTCTCAAGACGTTTAACTGCCTTAAAGATTTGCCAAACGGGAGAGGATGTAGAAAATGCCGAAATCGATGAGGATGAGGAAGATGTCTATCGATTGGATAAACGGCTACAAGAAACCTTAAAAAAAATCAAAGCTAAAATCCAAGATAAAACCACTTTTCAAGCCTATTTGAGCCGCTTATACGACGGACAAAAATCAATTAAAAGAGAAGGAGGATATTTAAGACAAATCACCTCACTGATAATGGGGATTGCTCTCCCCGTTATCCTTCTCGCAAATGCAAGCTTATGTGTTGTAGGCGAATTTGGACTGGGAAAAATTCTATACATTGATCAAGAAGATCGTACGGATGTCGGCCACTTTGGAGAATGGCCTTTTAACGGAATTGAATTAGTAAGTGCAGCCTTTTTTCTGCATGCATGGGCGATGATCAATGAGGGCGATTTTGCCAGAATAAGAAAAATCTACGCACGTCATTTAAAAAACTTGCAAGATAACCCTGATCTCCATAATCGTTTATGCAAACTTGCTAATGAAGAGTTGTTGCAGCTAACGGGAGGCTGCTACTTTTTTAAATCCCCATTGCGCTACCAATTTAGAGAATTATGAAAAAAAAAATTCATCGGGCCGTACCTTTTATTGCCACTCGAAATCACCATCTTTTAGAAGTTGCGGAGGATTATGTGGAGATTGTGCAAGACTTAATCACGGCAAAAGGCGAGGCCAGAGTCTGCGACATTGCTGAATATTTGGGGGTTTCCCATGTAACGGTTATTCGCGCTGTCGAACGCCTAAAGAAAAAGGGTTATTTAACTTCTCAGCAACACCAACCAGTAACCCTAACTGCTGAAGGTGAAAAGCTCGCTGCTTTCTGTAAAAAGCGACACAAATTCCTTTTAGTCTATTTAATGGCTTTGGGTGTTCCCGAAGATATCGCTGCTATTGATGTGGAAGGAATGGAGCATCACATTAGCCAAGTAACGATGGAGGCTTTTCAAAAGCATTTAGAATTTTTACAAAAATAAACGCATACACCACAAGGATGTATGCGTTTTCAATTTATTTCGACAAAAGATTAATCGAGTTCAAAACATTCTCTTTTGTAATCTCACCACCCGATAACTTCTTTCCTTTTTTCGCTTCGGAATTGACCACCACGAGTGTTGGTGTTTTATTAACACTAAACTGTTTTTCAAGCTTCTTAAAATATTTATTTCCTACATCAACATCGGCATAATTCAACTCAACAAATTTTTGCCCTAGTTTACGCATCTCTGTTTCGATCTGCTCTTGAGAAGGCGTCCCTGTTTCTTGGGAAATATTCTCTAACATTTTACGCAATTTGAAGTATGCAGGCTTATTATGAACCATGAAAGACATGTTGTATGGAGTAAAATTCATGGTTTCTGGGTGCACGGCAAGATCAATAAAATAAATCTTCGCCTTTTCCCCTGCTGCTTGAACAATGCCTTCTAAACGAGGCTCGATATGCCGACATGCGGGACATACCCAGTCTGTGAAAATATAAACGTCCACTTGACTGTCCTGATTTCCAAATGCCAGATTATCTTTTAAAGATTTCTCTGCTGCTTGCAAGGGGTTAAATTTAGATGTACCAAAAAAAGCTAGCGCAAACCCAATGCAAAAAATGGCACAGGTAGAAGCTCCTTTCCATATGTTTTTCATAATCTCTCCTCGATCGCCTAATTTAAGTATTTTACGAAAATGAATGCCGTATTCAACTGCGAGTGCCAATGCAGCTATGCCTATGGATGCTGCGATTCCCAAACAAACTGGACACCAGACCCCAATTTGATACTTTTGCATCAAGATAAAATAAAGTTCAGCTCCTAATCCCCCAACGAGTAAAAGAGCTGTTAAAAAGGTCAGTTTAGAATTGCGCCAAGAAAGAAAGTGCACAATCCCCGTTCCTACAAAAAAAATGCCCCCAAGAACCTCAAAAGGAAATCCAAATAACCGGTATTTATGTCCTTCCGAGCATTCAACGGAGCAAAGCTTTAACCAAGAAACAATTGTTAAAATCATTCCCGAGGCAAGCGCGAGGGAGACAATCAAAAAGCTTAGACTAAAAGCGCGTCTAGCTAAAGAAGATTCGGGCATCTTACCTCTCTAAAGCTAAATAAATGATAATCAGGTTAATCAAAATATAACTAACCTTTTTCCGCATCTTGTTTTAGATTTTTTTTTTAGTCAAGCGATGTTTAAAGTGTCATGGATGGAATTGCTACAAGATAGCCATTTTGCA
The DNA here is from genome assembly GCF_000875975.1 of Parachlamydia acanthamoebae. Classification (NCBI taxonomy): domain Bacteria; kingdom Pseudomonadati; phylum Chlamydiota; class Chlamydiia; order Parachlamydiales; family Parachlamydiaceae; genus Parachlamydia; species Parachlamydia acanthamoebae. The sequence goes on from NZ_BAWW01000008.1 coordinate 130,569, forward strand.
ACATATATTGCTTGTCGCATAAATTAGCCAAAGAATGATCATGTGTGACAACAATAAGAGCCTTACCTCTCTCTTTTGCGAACTCTAAAAGCAGATCATGGATAACGACTGACGTTTGCTTATCCAGATTACCCGAAGGCTCATCTGCTAAGATGATATCGGGATTATTACAGAGTGCTCGCGCAATCGCAACGCGCTGCTTTTCCCCACCGGATAATCGTTTTGTATCAAAATGCAAACGATGCGAAAGCCCAACATAATCTAAAAGATCACAAGCATGTTGGTATGCCACACTTCCTTTTTTAACAGATTGCCTTCCAATTCGGGCAGGCATTAAAACATTATCGAGAACAGAGTAATCTTCTAAAAGATGAAAAGATTGAAAAATGAAAGCGAGATGCCGATTTCGCATAAACGTTTGATTGGCAGACGTCACTTCCTGATCTAAAATTTCAATGGAACCCGAACAAGGCTTTTCAAGTGTGCCTAATATTTGGAGAAGAGTGCTTTTGCCTTCTCCAGAGCGGCCCATGATGGCAACGGATTCCCCTTGCATAACTTGGAAGTCAACACCCCGCAAAATCGGGACTTTAACAGGTGTATAAAAAGACTTCACTAATTTTGTCGCTCGTAATACGACACTCGATAAAAGAGGTTGATTCATGTTGCCTTCTCTTTATTCTGATCGTAAAATGGCTGATGGTCGAAGCATAGAAGCTTTCACTGCTGGAACAATCCCTGCAAGCAATGAAATCACAATAGTTGTCACAAAGACAAAAAAGAGTGCTTCAAGACTCATCTCATTAGGGAGAGAACGTCCAAAAAATGCGGGATTAAATGCTTGATAACCCTGAACCTGACTGATGAGATCTACTAACACTTGTATATTGCTCAAAGTAATCCAAGCAATTGTCACTCCAATCAAACTTCCTGCTAGCCCCATGACAACGCCACAAAATCCAAAAATCATGGCGATACTCAAAGAGGATGCTCCCATTGATCGCAAAATTCCAATTTCCATTTTCTTGTCATTTACCAGAATGATTAACATTGAAATGATATTTGAACAAGCCACAATGATAATCACGGTCGCAATCAAACTCCACAGAGTACGCTCGGTTCCGAGCTGCTGGATCAAATCGCGTGTAAATTCGTATTCGCGGAAAGTCTCCACTTTCCAATAGGGCGAAATGCCTGCTTGCGAAAACGCTTTTTCAATCGATTCCTTTACTTTAGGAGCTTCTTGAAGGCGATCAAAGTTCACATTTAAACCGTTACTTGATAACACTTCTGTTTGATTTTGTGAACTGCGAATGAGGCTTGTCATTTCTTGATTGATTAAAACAAATTTTCCCCCAATTGGGATAATGCCTGGATCATAAAAGCCCGCCACAAAAACGGGAGCTCTTTGCTCTTGTACAGAGCTCACAGTGGGTGATAAATAGGCCAAATACCCTGTATCGCCAATTAAGACACCCGCTTCTTTGAAAGTTTTGGGCAATAAAATGCCTTGGCCCCGCTTTTCATCAATAGGGAGTACGAGTTTTTGTTTTTTGTCTTCTGTCACCGCAAAAAGCCATAAAGGAAGATCTTTTGGTAACTGGGTATAAACCGTTGAGAAGTCAGCTTCGTTAATCGCTAGATTTTGGAAGGGCACTTCCCCTTTCCAAGGCACATTCTGAAGCTTAAATTCGATCTGAAAACGGACATCGGAAACTTTGTGAGCATTTTCAAGCGATGCTGTCACAAGTTTTGCTGGAAAAGCGATATTTTCTTCTAACAAAACAGGAACTTTGGCTGATAGAAGAGTCTCAGACTGATCCTCAGGAAACTTTAAAAAGAAACGAACTCGCCCTTGATTGCTTTCTACGCGCAATGTAGCAGGAACAACCTTTCCCGGTCTACTCGCAAGAGAGGAGATCTCACGTTTTGGCTCGGAAACGATCCAAACAAATTTGGGTTTTTCCTGATTTTTTTCGACAAATACTGCAAATTCAGCCTTTGCAGGAAATAACGATGTAGGGATGACCCATCCTCCTGCCCGTGTTTTCAATTGACGAATGTTAACAGATTCAAAAAATGCTTGGATTCGCTTATGAATCGTTTTTGCATCTGCCATTAAAATATCTTCTGCATGCTCTTCTTGGGAGTTATCCAAAGCAAAATCACTTGCCGCTAAAACATTGGTGAGGTCTTTAGAATCAACGGGCAAGAGCGCTTGTAACAAATTCACTTGCTCGGCATCAAAAGAGCCCAGCCAGGTAGACTGAGACATGAAAGATTGAATGTGATCCGTTTCAGCAGCACGAGTCGTGTAAGAAGGTACTTGAGATGGATTTCGAATCAAACGTAGGTGTAAACTGCCCGCTGTCATTTCATAATCTTTGACACGCAAACCAGGAACATCTTTCATTTCTTCCAAGATAGCAAAAGCTTTTTTGACAGGATCTTTTAGCGTTCCATCTTCTAATCGATCCGCCGCTAACCATAGTGCAGGAATTTCCTCATCCTCATCTGGATTATAAGGATCAGACACAGCCGCTAGCCTTTTTTCTCCAATGGTTTTAGATGTGAAATCAGATTCTGCGCTAATACCATCAATTTGGTAATAGTAGGAACGATAATAATTTTCTGTCGGCGTGATTCGAATCGGTGCCGTTAAAGCCACAAGCTTTTGCGTCCAAATTTTCTCTAAGCCATGCGTAACGGATAAAAAAACGACGATCAGCCAAACGACAAGGGAAATCACAAGAATTGAGATTAGACTAATAATTGAAACCGATAGCTGTCGCCATCTTGGTAAAAGATATTTTAAAGCAACAGAAAGTTCAAACATAGGCCCGACTCAAGTGTGGTGATAATGCAGAAGAAAAGGGACTAGCAAGAGTGTTAAACACACTCTTGCTTCTTTCTGAGAAAACTTATTTTGTCTCTTTGAATTCGACGTGTTCTCTTACGATTGGATCATACTTCATCAATGTCAAACGATCTGGAGTTTTCGTTTTATTTTTGACTGTATAATAAAAGTAATGGCTTTTAGAACTTTTAAGTTTAATTTTTTCTCTTTTAGAGGCCATGAAATAGACTCCGGTATATTAAGTTTACAAAGTTGAAAAGTTAAATCTTAGCGAATCAGCGGAATAAAATTCAAGGATTAACTTCAAAGGGAAACGCATAGAGAGAAAATAAGTCATCATACCTTCATTTAATCAAGAAAACACTATCATCACACACGAACAATAATTGGTACTTAAATATTTAGGAGCTCATATGCAAACAAATGCCCCGGGTCCTAGGACCATTTCACCGAGAGTAAAAAGGGGTGCGGGTTTTAGCTTCCAAATCAAGCGAATCCCCCTTTCCTTTTTGCTGGTAAACATGATAACCAAGCCCTGCAATCATTGCGGCATTATCTAAGCTCAATTCATTTTTGGGCCAAACAAAATGAAATCCAGGTGCTTTTTGTTGAAATAGGGATCTTAAATGTTGGTTATGTGTGACTCCCCCACCAAGCACGATCGTTTGACAATTCTCTTGCTTAGCTGCTTGAAGAGCTTTGCCGATCACATCCATAAAAGCTGTTTCTTGAAAAGAAGCGCATAAATCATTTTTTTGCTGATCCGATAATACACGTTGCTCATCTCTTTCATTTTGCCCTTTAACAGCATATAAAGCTTGTGTCTTTAATCCACTGAACGAAAAATCTAAGACCCGCCCTTTCACGCGACCCGGTTTAAATGGATAAGCTAAAGGATTTCCTTGTTTAGCTAATTTCTCAATATAGGGACCACCAGGGTAAGGCAGGCCCAATATTTTAGCCGTTTTGTCAAAAGACTCGCCGATCGCATCGTCTATTGTCTGCCCAAGCAACGTATAATCACCAATGGCATTCATCTTAATTAAGGACGTGTGTCCACCGGAAAGGACAATGCCTAAGCAAGGAAATGTAGGAAAAGCAGGCTGAGACATTAAAGCGGCATAAAGGTGCGCTTCTACATGATTTACCCCAACAAAAGGTTTTTGCAAGGCAATCGAAAGAGATTTGGCAGCATTTATTCCGATTAGTAGAGCTCCAATCAAACCGGGAGCATGTGCCACGGCAATTAAGTCGATTTGTTCTAGCGATACTTGGGCATCTTGCAAAGCTTTATCTAAAGTTGGGAGTAATAAATCCACATGACGTCGACAAGCTAGTTCGGGAACAACGCCACCATATTCGTTATGTAAATCAATTTGCGAAGAAACCACATTCGCTAAGATTTCGGTTCCACTTCGAACAAGTGAGCAAGCTGTTTCGTCACATGTCGTTTCTATTCCAAGTACAAGTGTCATTATTATTTCCAAAAAAATTTTAGCTAGATTATACGAAAGATGGAGGATTCTGAACAATGGAAAAGATTTTTCGCTTTCGCCCTACTCAGCAACAAACACCGATGGACCGACTAAAAAAAATGGGTGCAAAACTCTGGAACGGGTTTTTAGTCACCGCGCATGCCGTTTATGATTCGGCGGCCTTTTCTTTAGTATTTATCGTAGCCGGAGTCGCACTAGCGATTTTTTACCCACCCCTTTCCCCTGCTTTTTTAGCCATGGGAGTTTCTCTTTTTACAACAACCCTTGTGGTAAAAATTTTAGATCGGTATCATTTTACCATTATTGAAGAGTTTAAAACTAAAGCATGTACTTTTCCAACTAAATATGCAAAACTTCATCTGATCACATTTGTATTCGCTATTGCAATCTCCTTTATTTCACCTGTGGTAGGCTGTCTTGCTGGAGGGTTAATTGGGATTGCGAGCGGACTCATTATTCAGATTGAGCATATAAAGCTACAGCGAAAAGTACATGCGGAAAATGTAAAGAATACAAAGTCCAGCTTTAAGGAAAATCTGGCCTTTGCTTAAAGGTTTCATTTCATGTCCGGTCAATCTATTTTTTCGATTGCGCTCACACTCTTTTTAGTGACCAATCCAGTGGGAAATGCCCCTGCAATTATTGCGCTTATTAAAGATTTTGATTTTTCACGTCAAAAAGCCATTATGTTGCGCGAGGCCACTTTTTCTCTTTTACTTGCACTCTTCTTTCAATATTTTGGAGAAGTTTTTTTAAACACACTGCACATTGATCGTTATACAGTTTCCCTTTGTGGAGGCACCTTACTCTTTTTGATTTCATTGAGTATGATTTTTCCCCTCCATCATGAAGAAACCGTAAAAGCCACCAAGCACGAACCCTTTTTTGTCCCAATCGCAACGCCTATCTTATCAGGTCCAGGCCTGCTAGCTATGATTATGCTGCTCTCTGCGCAGGTTTCAAGCAATTTTGCAATGTCGTTGGCTATTTTATTGGCTTGGGTTGGAGTTTTCTTTGTTCTTTTGATTGCCCCTTATTTAAACAGAGTTTTAGGGAAACGAGGATTGCTCGCTTTAGAACAGTTGATGGGACTCGTCCTCTCTATTATCTCAACAGACATGCTTGTAAAAGGTGTCGAGCAATTCATTTTATCAATTCGAGGTTAAGTTCTCCATGAATGATCTTTCGCTTTTTTCTATTACATTAGTTCTCTTTTTAATTATGGATCCTTTGGGCAATATTGGATCGTTTCGCGAAATGCTCAAACGAATTGATCCTAAGAAACAAAAAATCATCATCATGCGAGAAATGCTCATCGCATTATTCACGATGCTCGTATTTAATTTTTTGGGCGAAGTGATCTTTGAATATTTACAGGTCACAGAAACAACCGTACAGATCTCCTCTGGGATCATCCTTTTCTTAGCAGCTTTAAAAATTTTATTCCCATCCAAAGACAGTCCTCGCAGTAACCTTCCTCAGGAAGAGCCCTTTATCATTCCTTTGGCCATCCCTTTAGTCGCAGGTCCATCCCTTTTAGCCACAATTATGCTCTATGCCCATATGGAAACGAGTGTACCGCTTATGCTTGGCAGTATTTTTATTGCGTGGGGATTAGCTTCAATCATCCTTCTCTTTTCTAACCGGTTATACACAGTGCTTGGAAACAACGGATTAGTTGCTTTTGAAAAATTGATGGGAATGGTCCTTATTTTATTAGCCATTCAACGTTTTCTTGAAGGCGTTGAAAATTTTGTGAAAACATTGCCTCCTGCATGAAGAATATTCGCTTAATCATTTCCTACGACGGAGGACGTTTCCTTGGTTGGCAAAAGACCTCCATGGGTCCTAGCATTGAAGAAAACCTCGAAAATGTTCTCCATCAAATCCTCCAAGAACCCATTATTCTACAAGCTGCTAGCCGGACCGATGCTGGTGTACATGCACATGAACAAGTGGTGAATTTTTTTACGGAAAAACCCATTGATTTAAATAAAATTACCAATAGCTTAAATAGACTGCTCCCCAAAGATATTGTGGTGTTGGATGCGCAAATTGCACCTGATCATTTTCACCCAACATTAGACTGTTTATCCAAAGAATACCGTTATTATATTTCAACTGGACCAATCCAACCTCCTAATCATCGCTTTTATGCTTGGCACTGTCCGGGTCATTTAGACAAAGAATTGATCAAAAAAGCAGCAGAACAACTTGTTGGAACGCATGACTTTTCTGCTTTTTGCAATTTAAAACCAAGTGAAAGCTATACCCATCATGTGCGCGAAGTCTTAAACATTCAAATTCACGAAACCGATGCACACCATTTTTATTTCCAGGTTATGGGAAAATCTTTTTTATATAAAATGGTGCGCAACATTGTGGGCACTCTGATTTTTGTTGGAAAAGGCAAACTACGCTGTGAAGACATCCCGCTTCTTTTAAGCTGTCGAGATAGAGCGAAAATTGGCATGACAGCTCCTGCACATGGGTTAACACTCTATCGCTTAAACTATGCGAATGGACTGCTTAGATCTTAAATAAGATGCAAAGAACTCGAGCCCCAACACAAATCCAAATGTCGTAATAGATATGCCAAGACTGCTCCAAAATAAGGGAGAATCTAAACCAGGCATAAAAGGTTCACTAGGACTTAATTGAACACCTTTTTCCAAGTGTAAAGGCAAAAGAAAATATTGGTAATTCCAAAAAGGCCAAATGGTGCGGCTAGCGCCCAACATAGCACCCGTTAAAAAAGCAACGGCTCCTTGGTACCAGTTTTGCAAAAGCCAACTTAATAACCTGCAAAATAGAAGACCTCCCAGAACAATCCCCAAACCTAGATTTAATAGAACACAAAAGGCATCAGAATCGAAGCTAAATTGACGCAAAGCTTTGATAAAATCGGCCAATGCCGCGATCGCAGTCGGATAAACCCCCAAAACAGTCAATACATAACTACCCGAAATTCCAGGAAGCAGCATCGCACTAATAGCAAGCATCCCTGCACCTATTAATCCAAGATCAATCCACGTACGATACGAGATAATACGTAGATCTTTTAGCTGAAATGACTGTTCCAAATCCTGATCATAAATCCACGTTTCTTCATCGATAATTTTCTTAGCTGACATCGCCGAAAGCGTCTCTAAGCGAACTTGTGTTAATGCATGAGTGGATTGCACGTAATTTTGAATCGCCCTGTCATTAGCAACAAGCTGAATGGATTCTGGTAAACGTACCTCATATACCTTTTCTTTGGCTTGCGACTGAGGCAACGGCCCTGTTAACACACTTGCAAGACATAACCCTAGGCATAACATGGCAAGATGAATTCCTCGCCAATGCTTAATCTGCCTAAGACAAAAATAAGCGGAGGCTGCAATAAGCCCACAAAAGCCTGCATATAAAAAAGTGCGGTAACTTTCATGATTTAATATGAAATCGAAAATTTGCGCCAAAGAAGCCATCGCGATGATGATTCCCGCTAGCAAAGGAAGCAAAAAGCTCCAAGCAATTGTCTGAAAAAAAGCCTGGAATTTAAATTGAAGCAACAACCTAAAAGCCGATAAATTTAAGCTTTTAAGGCTGTCTAAAAGTTGAGAGTAGAATCCCATCAAAAAAGCGACAGTCCCTCCAGAAATGCCGGGAACAAGATCACATGCGCCCATACACATTCCTGAGAGTAAAACCTTCAGTCCTTTTCCCCACTTAAGTTTTTGAGGAACCGGTTCTGAAGACATCAAAGAACCTCAAGAATTTTTGCTAAATACCAAGCTCCCCCTAAAATGGCAATAAAGGCAACTACCCACATAGCATTTGGAAACCACTTAATACCCGCGCCAGGATTGCCTCGCATTTCCAAAGTTCCGATTCCATAAGAAAACTCTTGCGAAATCCCTTTGTTGAAAATGTGTGGAAATTCTTTGACAAGCTTATCTCCATCTACACCTAAAAACGAAGCGTATTGCTTGACAAAGCCCTGCGCATAAATAGGAGAGATCACTTTCTGTAACTCCCCTTCTTCGATTGAGAGTAAATGGCTCATTCGAATAGAAGTTGCGTTTTCAACTTCTTTAAGCGAAAGATTTAATTCTTTTCGTTTGTGTTTAAAAACTTCACCCAAACTTTTGGCATCTTCTTTCATATGATTTAATCAGGGAAACTGATTTCCCTCTCCTAGTTAAAATTATGCACACTTTCTATTCCTTTCATTTATACATGAAAACGAATTAATCTTAAAACAAGTTGATTTTATTTATTTCGTAAAGAGAGTTTTTAGCTTTTTTGTTGCATCCCGCGGGTATTATCGTTCGTTTTCACATGAAAGCAAAATGGAGATTTTGTATACTTGCTGAAAACCTAATCCTTTTTTGGCACATGCAAGATAAATCTAATCCCAATACTTTTGTTGCAGCTATTGATCTTTCCTTGGCAAAGCAACTTCAAAGCGATCTCATTGAACAAGGCTTCACCTTGTCAACACCTCCTTACACACTGTTTTCAGCAAAAAAGAAGGGCATTTCATGCACGCTTTATCAATCGGGAAAATTGACTGTCCAAGGAAAAGATAAAGACACGTTTATTGAATTCTATCTAGAACCACACATTTTAAAATCGTGTGCTTATACCTACCCGGAACAAATCCATACCACACAAGAAAACCTCCTTGGACGTATCGGCATTGATGAATCGGGAAAAGGTGATTTTTTCGGGCCTTTATGTATTGCTGGTGTTTTTGCAGAAGGGCAGGATATTTTGCGTCTAAAAGCCCTTGGTGTACGGGATTCTAAAACAATCACCGACAAAGACATTTTAAAAATAAGTGCCAAGATTCGAGAATCCTTCACTTATCACATCGTGCGCATTAACCCTTTAAAATATAATGAACTTTATGGAAAATTTCTTAACCTCAATCGCTTACTTGCATGGGGACACGCGACAACTATCGAAAATCTTGTAGAAAAAACACAGTGTCAAGATGTCGTCATTGACCAATTTGCGGCCGAGCATATTGTCATTACCGCATTAAGCAGAAAGAAGCTCAAGGTCAATCTCACTCAAAGACACCGAGCTGAAGAGGATGTTGTTGTGGCAGCCGCCTCCATTCTCGCACGTGCAGCCTTTTTAGAAGGGCTTGAGAAACTCAGCAGAGAATTTGAACTTCCTCTGCCAAAAGGGGCTTCTGCTAAAACGATTGAAATTGGAAGACAATTTGCAAGACAATATGGAAAAGAAGCCTTAGAAAAAGTTTGTAAACTTCATTTTAAAACTCTTGACTCTATTTTGACTTAACCTCAAAATCAAAATTAAGAAAAACCCCTTTAAATAGAGACACCTCTATGAATTCAAGCACACTTTGGCTCATGACATTGTTAGTTTTGGTCGGAATGGGAATCTTGTTTTTGATGAATTTCTCTCCAAATCTCAATACGGCAAGTATCCAAAAAAATCACATTGATCTAAACGATATCAAAGCTGTGACTATCGAGCGTGAGGGAAAACCACACACCTTAAGTCTTGAACAACAAGTTGAACTCGTGAAATACTTAAATCTTTCACAGCCTGTTGAAAAGAAAACATACGAAAATCAAAACGACCAAGTTGATTTTGAAAAAATTATCATTTATCGTTTTAAGCACCCAGAACTGACCATCACTCCTGTAGGCTATATTGGACAGAATCTTCTCTTCTCTGCTCCTGATTTAAATCCTTCAGGCTACATGCGCGATTTCAGCGACGGAAAGCTCAAAAATCTTATTGCACAATCCATAGAAAAATAGTTATTTTTTGTTCCCATGCTGAAACATCTTACTATTCGCAACCTTATTCTTATTGAAAATGTTGAAATCCCCTTTGAAGACCACCTCAACGTTCTTTCAGGAGAAACGGGTGCCGGCAAATCTGCCATCATGCACGCCCTCGCCCTTATTGCAGGTTCTCGAGCCGACTCTTCCTTGATTAGGAATGGTGCCGACAAAGGGAGTGTCGAAGCCATATTCGATATTGAACATTTACCCATTGTCCAAAATCTTTTGGAAGAGGCCGGAATTGAACACGCAACAGAAGAAGAACTCATCGTTCGCAGAGAAATCTCCCTACAAGGGAAAAGTCGCGCTTTCATCAATAACCAGTGTGTTCAACAAGCCCTATTAAAAAAAATTGGTGAGCAGCTACTTGAGATGATCAGCCAACATGCAACACAAAATCTTTTTTCAACCGATCACCACCGGTTGATTTTAGATCTTTACGGCTCACACCATGTGTTAATCAACCAATTTCAGTATAATTGGGATAAAGAAAATGTGCTCAGAAAAAAAATTGCACAGCTCATCGCCGCAGAAGCGCAGAGACTGCGCGAGATAGAAGTCTGCCTATATGAACTGGAAGAGCTCAATGAAGCCGACTTAAAAAATGGGGAAGATGAAGAACTGTTTGCTGAATATCTTCTCCTTTCGAACAGCGAAGAGCGACTATCAAAAAGCCAAACAGTTTATCAGGGATTACAATCTAAGCGCGATGCCTTGCTTCCTCTTTTGAATCAATATGTGGGTGTACTGGAAAAATTGGCAGCTCTAGATCCAATGATTCATGAAATTTATCAATCCTGTCATCACGCGCGTCTTGAATTGCAAGAAGTGGCCTATTCGATGCAAGCTTACATGAATAAAATTGATGTATGTCCCGAAAGGATGCACATCATTAACGAACGACTTTCCTTGATCAATAAACTCAAAAGAAAATATGGCTCTTCCATCGAAGAGATTTACACCTATCAGGAAAAAACGAAGCAAAAACTGCATACATTAGAAAATGTTTCCAACGAAATTGAAGCCTTACAAGAAGAGGTTCTCAAGCTGGCAGCATCGAATACAGAGCTTTGTCAAAGACTTTCTGAACAAAGAAAAAGCTCTGCTAAGCTATTAGAAATTGCTTTGCAAAATGAGCTTCGCTCTCTAAATATGCCCAAGGTTGAATTTCACGTAAGAATCACACCTCAGGCTAGAAATCGAATGGGTGATGAGCATATTGAATTTTTCCTTTCTCCAAATGTAGGGGAAAAAGAAATTGCCATTCGAGAATGCGCCAGTGGTGGAGAACTCTCCCGATTAATGCTCGCCTTGCAAACATTGCTAGCGGGTCATGGACAAATCCCGACACTCATCTTTGACGAAATCGATGCTAATATTGGGGGTGAGACTGCGGCAATTGTAGGAGAAAAGCTAAAAGAAATTGGCCAACAGCATCAGGTGCTATGTATCACCCATTTCCCCCAAGTTGCCCAGCATGCTTTTGCGCATTGGCATATCTTTAAACAAGAGAAAGAAGGGCGCACCTATTCTTCTATTGAACGTTTAGATAAGAAAAAAAGGCAAGCTGAGCTTGCCCGAATGGCCGGAAAGAGTGTAGCTAAGGAGCCTCAATTAGCCTCACTTTCCTCTTAGCATGCAATTTTCGCATAATGGTAGTGAGGTATTATTTTGTATCGATGAATGAATCCGGCATTGATTAAAGCTGTCGCCACTTCCGAAATAACTGTTTCAAAAAGAGGTGTGGGATCATCCGGATTACACAACTTGTTGTACAGAAGAGCTTTTCCATGATGACTTTTCCAAATGTTTTGTACCTGTGCAGTTAACGGATCTCCAATATTCGCTCGCAATTCTATCGTTCTTCCCTCTGATAGAGCATAATTATCCGTTTTCTCCAACTCATCATTAAGTAGTTCCACCATAGCCTTCGCGATTTGTTGTCTACATGCGTCTGCAAATATAACAGGTAAATCTGGATTAATTTTTTGGGTTGCTTCCTCAATTTCATGAGAAGAAAGGTATTTGAGATAAGCTTCCCGCTTCACTATTTTTCGATTGAGGCGGTTTTTGATTTTAGGAATTTCGGCATTTAGTGCTTGATAACTCTTACCATCCAACTGCGATTTGGCCTCTTCACAATAATAATCCATCATATCCAAAGGAATACTATTAAAAAATCCGTTATTTTTGCCTGCTGCTCCACGTAACAATCCTCCAACGAGAGAAGTCTCATCAAGATCAATCAAAGCAATTTGCCCTTCTCTTGTAAAAGGGATGTTATCATATTTTACATCCCCAAAATTGGTAGTAGAAATAAAGGTTAGAAGGTGAGAATAAACAATTTTTGTATATTCTCTCAGCTCTGGGTCATTCCAACAATAAGCATGCATCCCCTTTTGCCCAGCATAACTCCCTGCAAATAGATCCATTTTCTCTTGGATGATTACACATCTTCCATTCACCTCAATCACATCTGTGGCTGGGATCCGAATGGTATATAAATTCTTTTTATTCACAACTTTCCGAGCGCGTTCTACAACGTCTATATATTCTTGAGCTTTTTGGAAATCGTCCATAGGTTTAAACACAACATGAGGCATGCAATCCAAAAAGAAGACTCGATTACACCCACCTCGCACAACTTTTCCACCCTCAAGAGCTCGGGGATTATCCCAATTAATTTTTTCTAAAATTCTTTTTTGTTGCTCATCCAAAGTTAAATCAAAGGTTTTTTCAGCACCCGCTTTATTGTTGAAAATACATAAAGCGTTATTTTTAAAATGTTCAATTGCCGCAGTTCTTTCCTGAATTTTTTGTGGATTAGCAGCCAATACTACCACTTTATGCGCTGCTTTTTTTTGAGGTTTCACCTGAGGTTTAGAGGGAGTAACGGGTTGATTAATAAAAAATGCATGCTTGTGGCGACCGATGAGCTTTCCAACAAACATGATAAGCGGAACAACTCCTGTTATAAAACTTGCAACTTTTAGAATATTAAGGGGAATACTCTGTTTAACTTGAATTTCTTCCACATGGTGCCCATTAATTCCATTAACTGTGCAAGGTGCGATCACCCGATATTTTCTTCCTGAAAAAGAAAAATATGCATCAAAAAAAGCAACAGACATTCCCGAATTAAAACTAATCGCTTTATTAAAACTTAATGGAGTCATTATCAACCTTACCTATGGATTTAATTAAATTAAATTAAAAAAAATAACATTTCCCTTAAAAAATAGCAATAAAATCGGACAGAAAAGATATAGATAAAAATTTAGCTCAATCTTATTGATGTAATCAATACAGTTGTTCCTCGGAACGAAACCATACCTATACATTTGAAAACTTTGCTAAAACCACCGCTGCATTTGTAAATGCTCTTGGTCTTGATCAATACGTCATTTATTTGATTATGGTGCTCCCACAGGACTTCGTCTGGCTCTTTCTCAACCAAAAACGGATCCGAGCCATAATTTCACAAAATGAGAATGCCTATGAAGAAGGGCTTGGCGATGCATGGGCCCCCATTCGTCGCTACTGGGAAACATCAAATAATACCAACCGAGATGCTTTACGTGAATTTTTAGAATTGGAAGCTATACGCAGACAGTATACCTATGGCGTACCAAGATCCTATACAAGTAGCTCCAGACAGCTACATACTTGACGACGCATTGCTTCAACGACCTGGAAATGAGGATATACAACTCAATCTCTTTTTTTCACCTCATACACAACTTTTGATCATATCTCGAGGGCATTTGTCGAATTTTTACCGTCAGTATGCCGTGGCTTTTATAATTCATTAACGAAATTGTTGAGGATTTGCCTGAGAACTTAAATACCACAGTAACTAACACAGAAGAGTTCGAAGTCGCCGTTACTGAATTGGATGAACAGTGGAGCTATGTAGGGAGCAAGAATAATCAGCAATGGCTTTGGCTAGCTTTTCACTTGCCTACGCGACAAGTTTAGCGAAGCATGTGGGTAAAACGCACACAAAAAGATGCTGAACGCTTGCTGGGAAAATTACCTGAAGACTTAAAAAAAAGCTATCTTATACAGATAAATTCTCAGTGTACTATGAAGTTGTTCCTTGGATACAACACCGACCAGTCGGAAAGGAATCAGGAAAAACGAGTTACATTGAAAGATTTAATAATACGCTCAGACAAAGATGTGTACGACTTGCAAGAAAAACGCTATCATTCTCAAAGAAACTTGTAAATCATGTCGGGATGATCAAATATTTTATTTGTGATTACAATCAACATCGATCATTACATATTTAGGACTACCTCTTTCTGATAACTTCCATTGCACAAATCATAATGATCTGAAGGAGGCAGTTCCACTATATGCCTAATCAAAATCGTTCGGCTCACTTGGAGTTGCAACATAAGTTCCTAATTGATCTAAGTGAAAAATCCAAGGCTCATAAGTATCTGTTGAAAAAATTTCTATTTTCTGCCCATTAGATAAGAAAAATACCGGATCAATTTTCAACGATTCATTTTGAAATCCAATTTCTTTAATTTCCATGTTTTCAAAATTGGCAATAAGACTCGTAGAATCTTTATCAAAACATCCAAATACTATCTTTTTTTCTGCTGAAATTCGCCAAGAACTTAAGGAACTAAAACCCCAAGAAGATCCGTGCATATGAAAAGTGGTTCCATTCCATTCGATTTTTAAAATTTTTAAAGGTAGATATCTTTTAACTTGTATCAGCATGGATTCTATCATGGGCCTAAAAGGTTGGCAAAAGAAATACGGCCATCACTGTCATCCGTCGTTGAGCGGGGAATTTTAACCACTTCGTTCGAGGGTTCAGACGTGAGATTTTCTTCTGCCATCAAGGGGTTAAGGAGCAAAATTAGGCTGGCTAGTAGATTTAGAAAAGATCTCATGTCACCCTCTTCAAAATAAAAATGAATAAAACAGAGGGTTTATATTAAAATTGAAAATAGTAATCAACATTTTTCTCTATTTTCTCCAAATTCAAATATCAGGCTTAAAATGATTTTCGCAATTTTGGAATGATCGCTTCTCCAAAAAACAAAACATGATGCTCATCTAATTCTTGACGAGATGTTTTACTTCGTATACAAATAACTTCTTTTAGAACCTTTACCAAGTGGAGCTTCTCGTGAAATACCTAGTCCGCTTTCTCCTTCCGACACTTCTAATCTGCATGTCAACATTGCATGCTGATGTAGAAGAAACTGCAATTTCGACTGAGCAAATCACAAAAAATGCAGATGTCCAAGGAGGACCATTTACACTTCTTACGAGTTTTGATGCTGTTGCTCCTGCAAAGTTCACAAAAGACGAAATCGATCACCAAAAACTTCGGTTTCAACAGGGTGAGACTTCACTTAACGCGGTTGTCTATTACAATCGTGCCTGCGAGGAAGGCTTAGCTCTCGGCGTTGGTTACACCTATAATAAAATAGCATGGGACCAAAATCCTTTTTTTGATCAACAAAACTTTAATGCCTACAATGTGCTAATCACAGGCTTTACGAAACGTTTATGCGATTGGGATTGGAAAGCTCAAATTCTTTATGCCTTAGATATTGATCATCCCGATTTTGACGATTACTCCACCTGGGATTTACTTTTGTGGGGCCGCTATACCTATTCTTGTTTAGCGGGAATCCATTTAGGCTTTTATGCCCAAACAGGGATGGAAGCTGATCGCGTCGTTCCCGTCTTAGGTTTCGACTGGCAATTTAGTCGTGACTGGAAGCTAAATGCTGTTTTTCCAGTGAAAATGTCTCTTGTTTATACATTTGATCCGCATTGGTGCACGCTTGTGGCCGCACGTTTTTTTAGCGCACGCTGCCGTGTCGGTTCAAATGAACCTTTGGGAAAAGGCATTATTGAATATCGGAATGTGGGTGTGGAGTGGGCCATTAGATATGAATGGGATCCTTACATTACAGCAGATGCTCATATTGGTTATAGTTCAGGTGGAAAACTTAAAATTTCCAACCGCAATCACAACCATGCGACACACTTGAAATTTGACAGTGCGCCCTACGTTGGAGCAATGCTTAACTTCAATTTCTAATCGTCTACCAGTCTAGAGGCTGTCCATCACGGAAAAATCCGCCTGATGGACCGCCTGTAGGCAATAAAGCTCCCCAGACAATGCTTTTACCCCCCTCTTCTAGCGATCGCGGTGCACTTTCTCCTCCCATATCTGTTTTAACCCATCCTGGACATATGGAATTGACCAGTACATCAACGCCTTTCATTTTAGCAGCAAAGACACAGGTCACAGCATTTAAAGCCGTTTTCGAAATCGCATAGGCCTCGTATTCACCAGACATTTCACAAAGCTGGCCAGCACCACTTGAGACGTTGACGATACGCCCCCACTTTTGTCTATACATGACGGGAGCAAAAAGTTCACATAGATGATAGGCTCCAACCACATTTGTCTCGAGTGTTTCTCTTAAAATCACATCACGAGGTTTTGATTGATCGGCATCAATAAAAATAGCGGCATTGTTCACTAAAACATCTAAGTGTCCAATCTCTTTTAAAATACTATGAAAAAGCTCTTCAATACTTTTTGAGCTTGCAACATCTAGTGGATAGTAAGTTGCATTAATACCTTGTTTTCGCAATTCTTCAACTCTAGGTTTCCCCTTTGCAGGGTCTCGGCTTGTTAAAAGAATTTGAAATCCTTGAGCTCCTAGCTGTCGACACGTTTCTAATCCCAACCCCTTATTTCCGCCTGTCACAAGGGCGACTTTTTGATTCATGTTCTTTATCCTTAACCTTGCGTCATTCAACTTTGTAAAATACCTTCGATCGCCTGCATGACTTCATCGGTCAGCTGCAGCTTAACTTGTTCCGCTCCCAAATTTTCTTGTAGTTGAGGGATTGATGATGCCCCTAAGATTACAGAACTCACATGGGGATTTTTTAGGCACCAAGCAATGGCTAACTGAGATAAGGTGCAAGATAATTCGTGCGCGATTTTTTCTAATGCTTTCACTTTTGCAATTTTTTCTTTCGTCAATCGATTACGTAATTCTTCATGTCGGTACAGGCGACTTCCTGGAGGAATTTCTTCATTATATTTGCCTGTAAGAATGCCAGATTCAAGTGGACTCCAAATGGTGGTTCCCATTCCATATTTATGGTAAAGAGAGGCATATTCTTCCTCTACCCGTGCACGTTGAAACATATTATATTCTGGTTGCTCCATAGCTGGTGGAATAGCATGAATTGCCCGTGCAATCTGATGAGCTTCTTCGATATCTTCTGCACGCCATTCTGACGTGCCCCAATAAAAAGCCAATCCTGATCGTACTAAAACATCCATAGCCCTGACTGTTTCTTCAATGGGTGTAGTAGGATCTGGTCGATGGCAAAATAAAAGATCTACATAGTCAAGTTGTAGGCGACGTAATGACCCTTTTGTCCCTTCTACAAGATGTTTCCAGTTTAATCCTGTCGCATTGGGTCCTTTGCCTCCCCAAAAAATTTTTGTTGATATCACGAGGTCTTCTCTTCGCAGATCCTTTATAGCTTCTCCCATCAAAAGCTCAGAAGCGCCATTTGCATAAACTTCTGCATTATCAAAAAAATTGATCCCCGCATCAAAAGCCATTTTTAAGCACTGTCGGATGTTATTTAAATTTAAATTGCTTCCAAAAGTAATCCAGGATCCAAAAGATAGTTCACTGACCTTTAGACCCGCTTTTCCTAATCGTCTATATTCCATGTAAGTCCCCGCGTCTATTGATAACATGAGCCGATAGTACCAAATCAAAGATTTAAATCAACAAGAGCTCTCATTTTGATTATATTAAAATTTCAACTTTGATTTTTTTTTAGAATCTGACACAATCCGCTTTTGAACGAAACATAGTAGTTAAAAATGAACACTCGTTATTTATATTTTTTTCCACTCCTCGCTTTGATCAGCTTTCAGCCTATTTTAGGAGAGGATGTCGAAACATTCCCTCTTGATTTTGAAACAGCTTGGCAAAGAGTTTTACAAAGCTCACCTATGCTGCAAATTGCCAATGAGGAAACAGCGATCTGGCAAGCTGAGCAGAGGCAAGCGACCCTTTATCCGAATCCGCTATTTGTTCTCGAAGTCGACCATGACATGACCTATGCCGTATCTCAAATTATTGAACCTGCCGGGAAACGAGTCCAACGCTATCGAGTAGCCTCAAAAGGGAAATCCATAGCAGAGTGGACTGTGGAAATCCTATGTAGGGATTTACGTCAGGAGGTTTCCTTAGCCTTTCTCCACATTGCATTGATGCAAGAGAAAATGAAAATTGTGGATGAGCGTCGATTGCTCTCTGAAAAAATTCTACAAAGCTCAAATTCAAAAGTTGCCATAGGAAAAAAAGACTCCCTTCACGCCTGCAAAGCCCAAATCGCCCATCGATCAAGCCAATTAGCTTGTACGAAATTGCAAGCGAACTTTGATAAAATTAAGAAGGGACTTTGTATGAAATGGGGAAAGGTTGAGCCGGATTTTAAATCGGTTTCATACCCGTTATTTTCACTACCTTCCCCTCCACCCCGCGAGTATTTAGAGGGATTATTAAAAAAAAATCCTCGCTATTTGAAGGAAACAGATGGGGTCCATTTGGCTCTCGAAAGCTTACATTTGCAAAGGGAAGAAAGAGTCCCGAATGTCGAGGTAACAGCCGCTTACTCACTTGATGATGGTTTTTGTTTTGACTTCGCCATCCCACTACCTATTTTTAATCGTAATCAAGAAAACATTTGTAAAGCTAACCATCGCCTAAATCAAGCTCAATTGGCTCAAACCAAAGTGTATCAAGAATTACGAGCAGAATTTTTAGAGGCCTATCAACATTTCTCAACTGCCTATCAACATGCCAAGATGGTAGAAACAGAAATGCTTAATGAAGCCCTGCAAACCATGGAATTGACTGAAGAAGGTTATCAAAAAGGTAAAATCGGGTTTGGAGATTGGATGGAAATGAAAAATACCATTTTTGCACTGCGTGAAGAATATTTGGAATACTTAAGAGATTACCACGAGGCAAAAATACGTTTAGAAACTTTAATAGGAACAAACTTCCTATGCACACACCAACCTTATTAGGGTTAAAGATGAAAAATATTTTCGGTGTCATTATTGCGTTAGTCCTCATAGCGATCAGCTTGTTAGCAGCTTTTTCTCTTTGGGAAAAATCTCCCAATGAAAAACTTAAAGTTGAAGATGAAGATGATCATCATCACAACCACCACCATCATGCGCATGGTGATCATGAACACGATCATGACGATTTTATTACCTTTTCTGACGAACAAATCTTCTCTGGCAATATTTCTCTCGAAGAGGCTTCGTTTGGAACTTTAAAAGAAATGATTACCGCATCGGGTCGAATTCGAATGCATCCCGACAAAATCGCTTACATCGTTCCTAAAGTGAGTGGAATTGTCGTAGAAGCCAAAAAAAATGTCGGCGACACTGTTGCAGCAAATGAAATCTTGGCTGTTCTCGAAAGCCGTGAAATGGCAGAAGCCAAAGCCGTCTTTTTAGCTGCTCTTAAACGGGAAAGATTAAAAAATCGAGTATTCCAACAAGAAAAAGAGCTTTATGAAAAGAAACTCTCTTCCGAACAAGATTTCCTCCAAGCAGAAGCAAACTTTGAAGAAAGTGTCATTGATCTGGAACTCGCCAAACAACACCTTCTCGCGCTAGGCATTCGAGAGAATGAAGTGAACCAGCTCGATAAAGACACCCGTCCGCTACGTTACTACATGCTGCGGGCGCCCTTTGCAGGAACCGTTGTTCATCGTCACCTCACACCTGGAGAGTTGATTGAAACAACACATGAGGCCTATCAGATTGCAGACCTTTCAACTTATTGGGTGGAATTAGATATTCCGGCCACTGATTTTTACAAAGTAAAAGTCGGTCATCCTATTGTGTTGCAAACATGCGAAGGAAGAGAATCTCCTGCTGAAATTTCTTACGTCAGTCCTCTGCTGAACGAGGAAAATCGAAAGGGAACAGCTGTTGCACTCATTTCGCAAGATGCTTTAAATAGCCCAGCTGGAACGTTCGTATTTGCCCAAATTGAAACAGGTTGCTGCTCTCCTCCCCTTGTAATTCCCAAAGAAGCTGTCCAAAAGATGGAGGGGATGCAAGTGATTTTCGTTAAAGAAACAGCAGGCTTTCATATCCGACCTGTGGAAGTAGGTCGACAGGATAATAAACAAATTGAAATTATCTCAGGCCTATCTGCAGGTGAAATTTTTGCTGTCAAAAATGCCTTTTTAATCAAAGCAGAACAAGGAAAAGCAGAAGCTCATCATGAACATTAAAAATTGCAAGGACTGGGCATGATCGAAAAAATCATTAAGTTTTCTGTAACCAATCGCTATCTGGTTTTGATTTTAACGTTAATGGCAGCGGGTTATGGCCTTTATTGTTTGAAATATCTTCCGATCGATGCGGTACCTGATATCACCAATAATCAGGTCCAAATCAACACGGTAGCGTCTGGATTTTCCCCCTCCGAAGTGGAAAAGCAGATTACTTTTCCGATAGAAAATAGCCTTTCCGGAATTCCTGGCTTAGAGACAACACGCTCGCTTTCTCGAAACGGATTTTCTCAAGTCACAGCTATTTTTGATGATCGTGTAAACATTTATTTTGCCCGTCAACAGATTGCTGAAAAACTAAATGAAGCTAAGGAAAGCTTGCCTGAAGGGATAGATCCTGCCATGGGTCCGATTGCCACCGGTTTAAGCGAAATCTACATGTGGACAGTAGAGTACGCACACCCAGATGGAATAGGAGCACATACTCAGCCAGGAAGGCCAGGCTGGCAAGGAAATGGTGCCTATCTAACTCCTGAAGGACAAAAACTTAAAACCTCGGCAGAATTAGAGGCCTATCTTAGAACCGTCCAGGATTGGATTATTCGCCCTCAACTTAAAAGAATCCCCGGTCTTGCTGAAATAGATTCGATTGGTGGATATACTTTACAGTATCATGTAGAACCTTCCCCTGAAAAAATGCTTGCATTGGGTATTACCTTTCAAGATATTCTGCAAGCGCTGAAATCCAACAACCTGAACGTTGGTGCAGGCTACATCGAGCAAAATAGTGAAGCCTATGTTGTAAAAGGTGATGGACGGATCGAAAATCCAGAACAAATTGGTGAAATTACTTTAAGAGCCCATCATGGCACAAGTATAAAAATTCGAGATGTCGCAGATGTCGTGATTGGAAAGGAGCTGCGTTCGGGTAGTGCATCTGAAAATGGACGTGAAATTGTGATTGGCACAGCCATGATGTTGATCGGAGGCAATAGTCGCACCATTGCACAAGCTGTCGATCAAAAAATGCAGCATATCCAGCATAGTTTACCTCCCGATATTCGCACAACCACGGTCCTAAACCGCACCACGCTTGTAGATGCCACGATTGAAACGGTTATCAAAAATCTTGCTGAAGGTGCCCTGCTCGTGATTTGTATCCTATTTCTCATGCTGGGCAATTTTCGAGCAGCCTTTGTTACAGCCTGCGTTATTCCCCTTTCGATGTTATTAACTGCCGCCGGCATGCTGCATTCCAAAATTAGCGGAAACTTAATGAGCCTAGGAGCCTTAGACTTTGGATTGATCGTCGATGGCGCAGTCATTATCACTGAAAATTGTCTACGTCGCATAGCCCTTCATCAGCAACAATTAAACAGAACCTTGAATTTGCAGGAAAGATTGGATGAAATTTATGCCTCAGCAAAAGAAATGGTTCAACCGACAGTTTATGGGCAGCTCATAATCTTAATCGTCTACTTTCCTCTTCTAACCTTTTCGGGTGTCGAAGGTAAAATGTTTGAACCCATGGCTTTAACGGTCATTTTTGCTCTCATCGCCGCCTTCATTTTGTCGATTACCTTCATCCCCGCTTTGCTTGCCATTCTTTTAAGTACACGTGTGACGGAAAAAGAAAACTGGCTTGTGCTAACTTGCAAAAACGTCTATTGCCATTTTTTAGAAAAAGCCCTTCATCGCCCTTTAGCGGTTGCTTCTGTCGGTTCACTGTTCATTATCTGCTCTGCAGTCCTCTTTTTAGAACTGGGACAAGAATTTGTGCCTACATTGGATGAAAAAGATTTGGCCATCAACGTCTCTCGTATCCCTAGCACTTCCTTAACACAATCTACATCGATGCAGCTAGTTGTAGAAAAAACGTTAAAATCTTTTCCAGAAGTAGCCTTGGTTTTCTCTAAAACAGGTACAGCTGAAATGGCATCTGATCCCATGCCTCCCAACGTATCGGACACGTTTGTGATGCTAAAACCACGTTCTGAATGGCCAAATCCTTATCTTTCCAAAGCAGCATTGATCGAAAAATTGGAAAATGCCTTGGAAAAGCTTCCGGGAAACAACTATGAGTTTACACAACCGATTGAATTGCGCTTTAATGAACTGATTGCAGGGGTGAAAAGCGATGTAGCTGTAAAAGTATATGGAGATGATTTCGATCTCATGCAAAAAACGGCACATTCCATTGCTCATACGCTTTCAAAAATACCCGGAACGGCAGACGTTCAAGTTGCCCATACACATGGTTTACCTGTTTTACAAGTAAACGTCAAAAGAGAAGAAGCCAATAAGCTAGGCATTCCAATTGCAGATATTTTCGATCTAATTTCCATTGCAGTGGGAGGAAGCAAAGCTGGAATTCTCATGCAAGGAGATCGAAGTTTTGACCTTCTTGTTCGTTTACCAGAACATTTAAGACATGACGTCACTGCCATTGGTAATTTACCTTTGCCATTGCCCCATCTGAGTTCTATGTCCATTCCTTTAAGAGAAGTGGCCATGTTGGACTTAACAGAAGGACTGAATGAAATTAGCCGTGAAGATGGAAAGCGCATCGTGACTGTCCAAACGAATGTACGTGGGACGGATTTAGGTTCATTTGTCAAACAGGCAAAAGAAAAAATTCAAACAGAGGTTTCGATTCCTCCCGGATATTGGTTAGAATGGGGAGGTCAATTTGAACATCTGATCTCATCTCGTGAACGTTTATTCCTCGCGATTCCTCTATGCTTTTTTCTGATTTTCCTGCTGCTATTAAGCGCCCTTCACTCAGTACGTGAATCGCTCGTTGTTTTCACAGGTGTGCCATTTGCTTTAACAGGAGGAATCGCATCCTTATGGCTCTGCGGAATACCTTTCTCCATTTCAGCTGCTGCTGGATTTATCGCGCTATCAGGAATTGCCGTTTTGAATGGCTTGGTGATGATGTCATGCATTCAACAACTCATGAAAGAAGGAATGCCAACTTTAGAAGCGATTTTTAAAGGCGCTTTAATACGATTCAGACCCGTTTTGATGACTGCATTAGTCGCTTCGCTTGGTTTTCTCCCCATGGCACTTGCCACAGGTACAGGAGCTGAGGTTCAGAAACCGCTCGCCATCGTCGTGATTGGAGGCCTAATCACCTCGACATTTTTGACCCTTTTCGTCCTGCCTGTTTTATGCAAGCTATTCCTGCGCCCTAATCATCAGGCTGCCAAGGGTCTCGAACAGTAAATGGGATATTTTGTGAGAGCTGCAACAGCTATCCCAACATATCCCACTGGTCCAGTCGTCTTGTGCTGTAGAAATGAATTGGCTTGGAGATTTTAATAGATGATTTTACGTAGCATACTTGATCAATAATAAAACCTCTTTGACTTAAGGACAATGGCCAATGCAAGCTTTGTTTTCATTTACGCTTACCTTTATCCTCACTTGTCATGCTTTATTCACGTTTGTCCAAGCTGGAGAAAGTTCTAGAAGACAATATTTTGAACTCCTGGAGAATTTTCCAAAGTTAATCGAATCTCAAGGAAATTATGCCGATGGTGAAATCCAAATTGTCTTAGATGCACAAGAAATGGCTTTAATTGAAGAAAGTACGGCAAGGGATGTTGGAGTTATAGTGAAGGATAAGTATTGGTTATGGATTAATGATGCGTGCATATTTCCGAATGGGAAAAAAGGCGTGTATGGAAGAATTTTATGGGTTAACTCTTTAGAATCATGTCCTGGAGTAGCAGTAATGCCCGTTATGTCTAACGGTAAAATTATTTTAAATTGCAATTATCGTCATGCGACGCGTTCTTGGGAAATCGAACTTCCTCGAGGTGGCATAAACTTCGGAGAAAAGGTAGAAGCTGCGGCCAAGAGAGAAACTATCGAAGAAAAGTGCTGTTGTTCCAATTTATATGGCAAAAGTAATTGGTGATCAGCCTCCTCAACGTGAAGATTCGGAAGCGATCGAAGAAATTTTATGTTTGACCCTATCTGAAATAAAGCAGGCTTTTATACAGGGTTACTATGAACATAAGGTAAGAGGGATACAAAAACAAATCCCATTTAGAGATCCGTTTCTTGCTTACGCAATCCTAATGTATGAACTTAAAACCAATATTAATGGTAGTAAGGACCTATGAAAAATAGCCATATTAGCGAGTTTGGCAAGGTTTGCACTTAAATTGCTCCAATAACAGCAGGAAGAAGTGAAGGCTATTTTTATGAAATAGGACTCATAACCCGTCGGTCCCTGATTCAAGTCCAGGTTGCCCCATCTTTCCCAAATTCCCTTGTTTTTATTTTCTCTTAGGAAATATCTCCTCATCTTCTAACAACTTCTTCAATGTGAAAACCATCCAAAAAGTCGATCCGCCCTGCAGGGGCAGCATAATTGAAAATCACAACTTTTTCATTTAAATTCATTTCACTTAACCTTGAAAATCGGCTTGAGAGTAGCTCCATACCAAACTTAAAATGTGTGATTTAAAACTCATCCAGACATCACGATGTTCCGTACAATTGAACTAAATTTTCAAGCAAATTTCTTGATTGAATTCCCAGGCGAGATTCCAATACTTCAAGAAATTGGATCTAAAAACGCCTTTCAAGAATTTGTGATCCCTTCTCTTAACGTTAATCATGAAATTGATCAATTCATTTAGATCGTCATTTACAGTTTGAATTAAAAAAATTCGAATTGGTGTATTTTGCAAATAGATACTAAAAAGGGACAATTATTAAACATTTTTCAATTTTCGAATAAACACTAAAATCTCTTCTCACCTTTTTGTGGGCATTCGATCAAAACACTTTCTCTCCAATTGTTCCCTACTTATATTGGCTCTATTCAGAAATAAGGCGTTTTAATATTATTTCGCCGATGCATTAAATTTACATCGACGTTGATGAGTTCAATACTTGTACAAAGTCGAGATTACAACATGAGAGAGGTAGCAATGTCAATGTTTGTACGCCCCGGAGGATTAGGATTTAGTGATAGTTTCACTGCATTAGATATCAAAAACCGAGCAGATAGAGATGGGATTGAGAGAAAAAAAGCTAAGATGCGGGAAAAATCTCGGACAACGCTTTCTGAAATAGATGAACTGGCAAAATCCTGTTCGACTACTCAGGATAAAGAATTTCTAGTAGAATTAAAAAAAGTATGCCTATCAATATTTCAAACGATTAAAGAATTTCCCACAAATTCAAGTGCAATAGAATTAAAATCCCAAATAAATTCATTGACAGCTCATACATTTGAAAAACTAAAATATTTTGTTACTGATGATGAAGATATTCAGGTCGAGTTAATTCACACAGTGAAACCTCTTCTGCAAAAAGAAGTCAATTACCATTATGACTGCTTTTTACAAGCACAAACACCACCTGATGACCCTGCATTCTACGAATTTTTGGATATGAGAAAAGATTCCAAGGTCAAACTAGCCAAAGAAGAGGCGTTAAATAAGATTAAGATATTGCTTAGCGAGGGTAGTAAATTTTTTCAGAGAAACGACGTACTCTTATGTGTTGACATTGCCCCATGGGAAAGAGGAAAAGAACTTGACAAGGTATGGGTCAAAGATTTGGCTGATGATCTTAAAGTAGCCTCAATTAAAGCAAATACGATAGCTGAAGCTTTGGAAAAATCAGAATCTCCTGCTCGTTTACAAGGTTCATACCTAAATGGATCTGGACTACCTAAAGTTGTTGTGGTAATTGCTACAGACTCATTACATAAAGCGAAATCTGAAAACAGTCTCTGCGGTCAAAAAGAAGAAATGTGGCTTGATGCGATTGAAGGAATAAGAGGACTTCAAAGAAAAATCATCCCAGTTCGGTTAGGTGCTCATCAAACTTTTTGGCCAAACGGTCGCTATCATCATAATGATTTTCAGGAGCCTTTATTAACACAATTTCCTGTCCCAAGAAAGGGATATTTCACTGTTTTATTTAATGACATCATACAACCATTGATAAAAAAAGAAGACCTTCAAAGATACGCTGAAATTGTCGATACGTTTAATCAAAAAATCAAAGAAAATTAAAGGCAACTCTATGAATAATCTTACCTTTCAAAGACCTTCCGGTGGTTTTTCGGATAAACTGACTAGTGAAACAGTCCAGCAAAAACATGAGGATCAAGAAAAAAAAGTTTATAAAAAAAAGAAAAAAGAAATTCAAAATTACGTTTTAAAATACTTCAATGAAATGTCATGGGAATTTGATACCCAAAATATCGGCCATTCCACACTTTCAAAACTTCAATCTAAAATGACCAAACGGGGATTTTCTTGTAAGCATATGAAGGCAGAGTATTGCCCGGGGGGAATGGGTGACCATGGTGGTTTTACTAAACCAAAACTAATAGTATCTCTTACCGAAAACCCTATTGAAGAAGATGATGGATACTTCAGTGATGGTTGGGAGCCTAAATTTAAAGCGTCGGAAATAAAAAAGAAAATTCAAGAGTCTTTGAATAAGCAATATCAAGAATTAACCTCTAAAATTGAAGCTACAATTCTCAAATATCCCGGGTATCATGAATATACATTAAAACCGAATTCGATTTCACCTATTGTGATGGGATGGGTAAAAGAATCCTTAGAAGAGCGTGGTTTAATTGTGAAGCATGTGAATGAAATGTGCCCAAGTGATATTGGAGGGTCTTACACTGAATTCACCAATTATTGGAAAATCATTAACCCTAAAATTAACAATTATCGAAGCACAGAAATTTATTTATAACGGATAAGAGGATTCAAACCAATCAATTAAGGAGAGGTCGTTAGACCTCTCTAAAAGATCGATTAAAAAAGACAAATTCCTGCTATCCATTGTGTTCAGGAATTTTGATGGTGAGGAGATTTTAATGACCATATCTTATGCAGAAGCAACGACGTTCATCAAACCAATCTCTCACGCTCAAGCCCCACATTTTTCGGAAAAAGGGCAAGTCGAACAATATGCCAATAATTCGACATATCAGTGGGATGGTGCCATGAAGATTTTTGAATTATTTAGATTCAATGGAACTGAAAGGGTGCTTGACCTTGGGTGTGGCGATGGAAAAGTGACTGATCATCTTTGCCAACATCGCACCAAAAACCATGTTCGGGGCATTGACATCTCGGAAAAAATGATAGAAAGAGCCTCGCAGAGCTATTTTAATCCACGTCTCACTTTTTAGAGTCGCAGACATGACTAACTTCTCAACTGAAGAAAAATACGATGTTGTTCATGCCGGATATTCTCTTCACTATGGAGATGCAGAAAAAGCTTTGATCTGCATGTTAAGGTGCTTAAAACCCGGTGGAGCAGCTCTTATTACATTACCTGGTAAGTTTGACAGTTCACTGGCTGTTCATTCAGACCGTCTCTCACGATCTGAGAAATGGAAGAATGACTTTAGAGAATTTAAAAGCACACGAACATACTATAATTCTAGAGAATTTTCTGAGTTGCTATATAAAGTGGGGTTTATCCCCAAACATGTTGAGACGATCCTGCAAAAGGTCGAATTTTCCGATCAAGATGCAATAGAAGCCTACTATTTACCAGTTTCCGCCCATGCACACTACCTCCCTGAATTTCAGCGCGCTGACTTTATTTCTGATCTCATTTCGTTAGTTCTAAGTGAAAATTATGAAATTGAGGCCACAGAAAAACCCTTTATCTATCAAAATAAGCTAGAAGTGATCGCTATCAAACCCAGCTCAGAATGCTGTGCACTGTTTACTGACAAATAGATGGTTCCTCCACAAGATAGATATTCCTCTTCTAGTTGACCCATATTATGGGTCAACTAGAAGAGGTTCTGTATCTATTTCAAGTCCTAATTTTCATAAAACTAGATGGAGAAAAAGTTTTTCCTGGACTACTGGTATTAAGACGTTAGCGCATGGTGTTCAACTTCGAGCAAAGCGTGTAAAGCGTCTTCCAATTTTGGATGAGCAAAAGTAAAAGACGATTCTAACAGTTTTTTTGGTTCTACACGAATGCTACTTAATAATAATTCCTCTGCCATTTCACCAAAGATAACGCGTGCAGCGAAAGCTGGCATTGATAAAATGGTGGGACGATTTAAGGCTTTGCCTAAAGCATGTGTAAATTCCTGATTCGTCACAGGAAAAGGCGATACCATATTGACTGGCCCCTTTAAAGAAGGAGTTTTAATGACATGATCGATGGCATGCATAAGGTCTTGCAGAGTTATCCAACTCATGTATTGTTTTCCTGTCCCTAACATACCTCCTAAACCTAGTTTGAAGGGTAAAAGCATCTGCTTTAAAGCGCCTCCTTTTGGAGTCATAATCAATCCAAATCGTGTACAAACAGTGCGAATGCTTGCAGGAGCTTGTACGGAAGCTTCCCATTCTTTGCAAACTTTCGACAAAAAGCTTGTACCTGCCGGTGAACTTTCATCGAGAATTGCATCTCCTTCCTGGTTCCCGTAATAGCCTATAGCAGAAGCATTAATCCATGTTCGAGGAGGAGCCTTAAGCTGATGCAATGTTTTACTTAATAGTTGGGTGCTCTTCAGCCGACTATTTAAAATTTTCTTCTTCTTAAAGTCATTCCATCTGCCATGCGCAATATTTTCTCCCGCAAGGTTAATTAAAATATCTGTTCCCTCAAGAAGGTCTGAATCAATATTTCCAGCTTCCGGATCCCAACCAATTTCGTCATGAGCCAATCCCCCTTTTTTTCGGACGAGGCGTTTAACAAGATGCCCTTGATCTCTAAAAAAAGAGGTTAAAGCAGCTCCAACTAAACCTGAAGAACCTGAAATTACAATATCCATTCACTCACTCCAATGTTAGAATTCAAACAAGGTCACATGCATCGTCAGGCATCCAATGGGCATCTTTTCCTTCCCATTTAATATTGCATCCAATCGGATTCAACGTAGGGGTGGAAATCGATTTCCCTGATAAAAGCTCTGTTAACACGCGATCTAAATCATTTTCTTTCATTTCTTTTGTATTTCGAGGGCGATCAACACCCCTCCCCGTGTAGACTAAAGTGCGATTTTTGTCGAACACATAAAAATGGGGCGTACGGAGAGCACCATATTTTTTTGCCACCTCTTGGCTTTCATCATACAGGTAAAGCCATGGAAAGTGATGCTCTTGCATTCTTTGAACCATGTGCTCAAAAGAATCTTCTGGGTAGGTGTTTTTGCTATTTGAATTGATTCCGACAAATATGACCCCTTGTGGCATAAACTTTTCTGCTGTTTGGCGAGTCACCTCGTCCGATCCAATTACATAGGGGCAATGGTTACATGTAAAAAAGAGTACAAGAACGGGATACTTTTCAAAATCTTTTAAAGCATAGGTTTTTCCATCTGTAGCCGGTAAGGAAAAATTGGGAGCTTTTTCCCCGATAGGTAGCGTAAAAGGCATATTTTCTCTCCAAAACATATATAAGCTTTATTCACGGCGCATTATTTCTTTTTTCCACAATCTTGTCAATTTACCGTTTTTAAATTTTTTATATATTTCCTTTTTTGTGCTTAGAACAGATTAAAACGAACGACTTACGGAAAATTAATTTCCCTAAATTCCTCAATATAGCATACTGGCTCGCACTCGTTAATCATTTGATTTTTATAACAGATATAATTTCAAAAGTATGGAAAATTTATGCAGCAAGACATTGAGGAAAAGGCACAAAAAGGTGATTTACAGGCACAAGCTGAGCTTGGAAGGTACTTTCTTGATCAAGAAAGCTATCCACAAGCTAAATTTTGGTTAGAAAAAGCAGCGATGCAAAATGATGCTTCTTCTCAATATCTTCTCGGCAATATGTACGTTAATGGACTGGATGGAGAACCGAATTACACGCTAGCCAGAGAATGGATCCAAAAAGCCGCTGAGCAAAGAAACGTCGACGCTATGGTAGATCTCAGCTCTTTCTATCAAGATGGCACAGGAGGATGTGAAATCAGTCCTGAAAAAGAAAAGTATTGGCTCGAACAAGCCGCCATTTTAGGCGATGAAGAAGCACAACTTGAACTAGGTTTGATTTTTCAAGCGGAAGAGAATATGGAATCTGCTAAAAAATGGTTTGAGGAAGCTTTTACTGCTTATCAATCAGACCGAGCGGCTTACTTTCTTGGTCGACTATACTTAGAAAATGCTGAAGAAAAAGCAACCAAAGAATTGGCATATGACTGGTTAAAAAAAGCTGTCGATCTTGGAAATGCAAATGCCCTGGGATTCTTAGCAAAACTTCAGGCAACTGAAATGTGGCGCGATATAGAAGATACCCAAGGTTTTTAATCAAATAAAGCCTCTTACACATGAATGTGAAAGAGGCCTTTTGTTTTATCGAGCCGCTTTGATTTCTTCAAAAGCTTCTAACGCTGCCAAGCGAGCTTCATCATGATTAACAATGGGATATGGATAGGTTTGTCCAAGCTTAACACCTGCTTTTTCTAGTACATCTAGAGGTGCTTCCCAGGGTTTATGAATCCATTTATCAGGAAGATTAGCAATTTCAGGGACCCATTTTCTCACATAGCTACCTTCAGGATCGAATTTCTCTCCTTGCGTAATAGGATTGAATATGCGGAAATAGGGAGCGGCATCAGCTCCCGAACCTGCAACCCATTGCCAGCCTAAAGTATTATTCGCTAGATCGGCATCCACAAGGGTATCCCAAAACCATTGTGCCCCTGTTTGCCAAGGAAGAAGCAAGTCTTTTACCAAAAAAGACCCCACCACCATGCGTGCTCGATTGTGCATCCAACCAGTCATCCACAGCTGCCGCATTCCCGCATCAACAAAGGGATAACCTGTCATTCCTTTTTGCCAGACTTTCAACAGTTTTTTATTTTCTTTCCAGGGAAAATAGGCAAACTCTTGTCGTAAAGGCTCTTCTGGGGTTTTAGGAAAATGGTAGAGCAAATGGTAAGCAAAATCACGCCAACCGAGCTGCCTTAAATAGGGTTCGGCTTCTTGGAATCCGAGCTTTTTCACAATTTCATCCCAAACCATTCTGACACTTATTTCACCAAAATGCAGATAGGGCGACAAACGAGACACCCCGGGCAAATCGGGGCGATCCCGCCTTTCATTGTAATCATGTGCTCCCCCTTCAAGAAAGTATGACAAAAATTCTTTAGCATACACACTTCCAGGCTTCCAGGTATGGGCAATCCCCTCATCCCAAGAAGTTGTTGGGAGCAATTTTAAATCTTCGATATGGAGAGAATCGACCTCAACAATCTTTCCTTTCACACCAATGGGTGCCGACAATGGAGCAAGCGGCTGTTCTTTAGCCAAACAATTTTTCCAAAAAAAAGTGAAAACCTGAAAAGGCTTCCCTTGCTTATTTTGAATGCTCCAAGGTTCGTACAATACATTTCCCGGAAAACTTTTAGCTAAAAGGCCTTCTTCCGAAAGCTTTGATTTAACCTGGATGTCCCTTTTAATGGCATAAGGCTCATAGCGCCGTGACCAGAATACGGCATCGGCATTCGTTTCCTTAATCACATCGCGCAAACAATCTAGGCTTTTCCCTTTACGAATGATCAGGGGTAAACCTAAGGATCGTAGATCATTTTCTAAAGACTTTAAAGAATGATGCAGCCACCACTTGCTCGCTCCACCCAAAGGCCAATGCCCTTCTTCTTGAGGAGACCAAATGTAAAGAGGAATGACACTTCCTCTTTGTGCTGCAGCGTCTAGGGCCGGATGATCTTCAATGCGCAAATCTTGACGCATCCATACGATGGTGACTTTTGCCATACTAATTCCTTATGGTTGTACGAATGGACCTACAGAAAGTGTCCCGACTATAGATCCCTCTTTAATTTTTTCATGCAGATTTCCCGGCAGGTAGATTTCAACTTCCTCTCCAGTACTTTGCTTGAAAACTCGGCTCATAGATTTTTCCGTTAATTCCCCTTTTTCCATAGTTTCCTTTTTTCGAAAAGAACCAAAAAAGAATAAGACAAATTTTATCAGAGGAGGGTGAATTTTTTTCGGAGTTCGAGAGACCCCCTTGACTAATTTTTTTAATACAGGATTAGAGGGCGTGATTTTAAGAATAGACAACTTGTAGTGATTCACAATG
Organism: Parachlamydia acanthamoebae; assembly: GCF_000875975.1. Classification (NCBI taxonomy): domain Bacteria; kingdom Pseudomonadati; phylum Chlamydiota; class Chlamydiia; order Parachlamydiales; family Parachlamydiaceae; genus Parachlamydia; species Parachlamydia acanthamoebae. Next base: position 163,160 of record NZ_BAWW01000008.1, read on the forward strand.
ATTTTTTTCCCTAAAGCCGCCTTTAACTTAAAGTGGGCCCAATGGGAACAATTTTCCCAAGGAAATTGGAAAATTAAAAATCCTTCGCGAGATAAAAGAATATCTTGGCGAATCAATTCCATTAATTTTTTCCCTAAATCTTCTTCGACTAAATAGGGAACCGAGGCTTGTTGACGTCGGGAATAGCATTGATTTTCATCGCCATAAGCAATCTTTCCCTCAAAAGTCCCCATAATAAATTTTAAGCGGCCCAAAAATCCTTTAGGAAATTGGCTGGCAAATTTGCCAATAGGTACTAGCATATAGTGATCTGGTCCTGCTGGAATATAAATATCTAAATATCCGTGGTTTGCATCCAAATCTAATCCAGGAGATTCCTTGGATGCCTTCTCTATCACTAGCCATTTACCTCCATTCAGGTGTCCAGCTACGTCTGTTGCACAGCCTTCTTTATTGATTGCTTGGGGATGACGTCGGCTCACCTCTTGTCGACTCACAATTTCAAATACTGGATAACGTTCCCACCATGGAATGTTCGGTTGAGTCATGTCAATTGGTTCATAACAATTTTTTTCGGCATTATAGTGATCATGCACGTGCACATTAAAACGTGTCACGCCATTAGGGCCAAAAATTGCAAAATTGCCTGGATCATCATTTTTTGCTTTAAAAACGTCTAAAACATTTTTAATATCAACTTTGAGATGTCCATCGAATGTCACAGAGCTCTTTTCATCTAAAATATTGACTTTTTTGCCTTCAACTTTAAGGGTAACCACTTTTCGCTGGATACTTCCATCTCGTTCCGTTTCTACTGAAAGTAATTGTTTTCCGAAACGTCCAATCCATCCAACTAATAAACATTCTTCCATCCTCTTATAAATAGAATAGAATTCAATATATTCCTGAACACCGTAGCGATCACGCAAAAGCCTTTTAAAGCATTCTTCCTTTTGATAAGGATCTTTCAGAAGCATTTTCACAAATTTAGGATATTGACAGAGATTTCTTATAATGTTCTGCTCTGTTGGTGTAATCGCTTTTTCGGAATAAACGGTTTGTCGTTCTTTCCATCCCTTAAAAGCTTCTGTAATCGCATCCTTAAGCTGCTCGTCGATGTGTTCGGCTTTTTGTAAATCAAGCCCCCCTAATTCCTTTCCAACTCGATACTTTAAGGCTATTGTACGCATCTTTAAGGCTCTTAGAGCACCTTGATTTTTTTTAGAGTTGGAAGATTGTAAGCGTTTTTTAATCTCTTTTGAAGCTTTCAAAATTCCTTCAAATTTTTCCTTTTGTTTGTTTTCAATTACTCCTTGAGTGGAAAACACAACAGGAATGCGCTCTTGCTGATCTAAAAAAGCATTAAAAGCTTTTGCTACTTCACGCATGCGCGTTTGTTCTAAGCGAAAAAGGCGTCGACAAAATGATTTAGCACCTTTTTCAATGTGCCATTCATTATTTTGATAACGAATCGCTTTATCTTGTTCTAACATCTGGGTGAATTCGGATAAGTTCTCTTCTATTTTTGCCATTTTAAAACTCTTATGGTGTAATCGGTCGTTTATTTATGTTCAGATATGAAATTTTATGCAACAAAGACTCAACTTTTTTTAACAAAACCTCCTCAGGAAAAAGAAAATTAGAAAATGGTATTGGTATGTAAAAAAATAAAAGATTCAGCTAAACTATTGCAAACGAAAACAATCTAAGGTTGACTAATGATCGGAAGAAATGACCCTTGCTGGTGCGGAAGTTGGAAAAAATGGAAAAAATGCCATTACCCTCTTGAAGAAGGCGGCATTACGCAAAATACTCCCAAATCTGTAGCCGAGCAGTATTATAATGAATATGATATTATTATTAAGACAGAAGAACAAATTGCAGGGATTCGCGCTGCCTGCCATTTAGCAGCAAAAATTCTTGATGAAACCTGTGCTCTTGCTAAAGCTGGAGTAACAACCCAAGAGCTGAATGACTTTGCTGATAAAATGCACCGCGAAGCAGGAGCGATTCCAGCTCCCCTCAATTATGGACACCCTCCCTTTCCCAAAAGCATTTGTACATCTTTGAATGAAGTGATTTGTCACGGAATTCCAAATGATATCCCTTTACATGATGGAGATATTTTAAATGTAGATGTCACATGCATTTTAAATGGATACTACGGAGATTGCAGTCGAATGGTTGTGATTGGAGGGAAAACAACACCTGAACGACAACTGGTTGTCGATGTTTCCTATGAATGTTTGATGAGAGCTTGTGCCATTTTAAAACCTGGTGTCTTCGTCTCTGATATTGGTAAGGTCATTGAACCCTATGCCATTTCCCGTGGGTGCTCTGTGGTCAATCAATTCGTCGCCCATGGTGTTGGAGTGGGTTTCCATGAAGGACCTCAAATTCCTCATTATCAAAACTCAATGCACATTCCTTTAGTGGCCGGTATGACCTTTACAATTGAGCCGATGATTAATGCGGGTGTACGTGGAGCTGTAGTTGACCGCAAAGATCAATGGACAGCAAGGACAAAAGACGGAAAAGCCAGCGGACAATGGGAGCACACGCTCTTAATTACCCCAACTGGCTATGAAATTTTGACTCCTTGGAAACACCCCTAAAAGGGAGAAGTCCCATTGCGACTTTTCATCATTTGGTTGAGAAAGCTATTGTTTATTTCTTCTCCTTGCAAAACAAAATAAAGGAGAATCATTCCAAAACCAAAAGCTGGGCTTAAAGTCGCAATGAAAAGTCCTAAAGCAATCACCACAGCTTTTTTCAATTGCTTCCAGTAGCGAATTGTTTGCTTATTGAAAGGTTCAAACTTCCAAAGCAATCCAAAAGCGAATAGTGCATTGCAAAGAACAACTATTAGCAAGATGGGAATGACAACAACAAGAACAAGCGACGCAAAAAAAGTGAGAACGCGTAAAAGCCAGGGGTAGCGCGCTTTTTCCAGCTCATTAATCGAAGCATAGAGATTTTCTTCTCGAGTGCTTTTTCTCGATTCTTCCTGGTCTGGCTCGATTTGAATATCATCAATATAGATAAATTCAGGAAGTTTTTGTGGAGTCATGCCCCCATTTTTATTAGGGTCTCCATTTTTTGATGAAGGGTCTTGATTGCCCGACGGAAATTCATACCGTACCATAAAGTGCCTCGAATAAGTTAACCTTAGAAAATTCTCTACACTTTACTCTTTAAACGTATTTTATTCACCCCATTTAATGCAGCCACACGGTAACCTTCTGCGTAGGTGGGATAGTTAAATACATGGTCGATAAAATAATCGATGCGCGCTCTAAAGCTCATCGCTATTTGACCAATGTGAATCACTTCTGTCGCACTACGCCCGATTACGTGCACACCTAAAATTTCTAAAGTCTCGGCGTGAAACAAAATCTTAAACATCCCCGTATTGCTACCTGCAATGTGGCTACGTGCAATTTCATAGTAATAGGCGCGCCCTACCTCGTAATGAAATCCCATATGTTCCAATTGCTCTTCAGTATACCCGCAACTTGAGATCTCAGGAATTGTGTAAATCCCAATCGGGTAAACGGAAGGGAAATAATGTGTTTGCACACCACACGCATGCAAAGCCGCCAAGCGCCCTTGTTCCATGCTTGTGGAAGCTAGACAAGGTCCGCCAATTACATCCCCAACTGCATAGATATGAGAGGACTCTGTTTGAAAAAGCGCATTCACTGGGATATACCCTTTTGAGTTTAACTTTAATCCTGCATTTTCTATGCCCAAAGTATCCACATTCGCTTTTCTTCCCAAGGCATATAGCAAACAGTCGGCCTTGCAAACTGTCCCATCTTTAAATTTCACAACAGCCTTGTTTCCTACGCGGGAAATTTCTTCCGGCTCCTTATGCCCCATAAATTTTAAACCAATATCTGTTAAAGCTGTCTGTAAATGAATGCCAATTTCGGCATCAACAAAAGGTAGAATATGTTCTTTTTTATCAATGATGGTGACTTCTGTTCCTAGAGCTGCAAAAAAGCTGGCGTACTCGGACCCAATAATCCCACCCCCTAAGACAAGCATGCTCTTAGGAACAAAGTCTAAACCGAGTAAGCGGGTTGAATCTAAGATGACATCATCATCAAAAGGGACTTCGGGAGGATTGCGGGGTTGCGATCCTGTCGCAATCATAAACATCTCAGAACGAATCTGATACAACTGCCTAAAATCCGCATTTGTAATTGTCATGCGATTAGAGGCTTCGAAGTACGCATTTCCCTGGATAAATTGAATGTTATTTTTTTTGAATTGTCTTTGGAGCATATGCTTTTCTTCATCAATGACTTTATAAAGACGATTATTCAAGTCATGGATGGAAACTTCTTGAATGAAATGGGCATCCCCATAAAAACTTCGCTCATGATAGCGCGTTAAATCGATGATTGCTTCGCGTAAAGTTTTAGATGGAATAGTCCCTGAAAATAAGCAATTCCCTCCCGGCTCCGGGAGTTTTTCAATAACCACGACTTTTTTCCCAAGCTTAGCAGCCTGAATCGCGGCTTTCTGCCCAGCAGGTCCAGCCCCAATTACAGCAAGATCCACATTTATCTGTTCCATAGCGCATATTCCTGTTGTGGAAATTTTTGACCAACTACAAAAATTTGCAGCCATCCTTGTCCTTGGTATAACCTTGATCATCCACATTCATTTTAAATACTCAAGATTTTTTTATGTATTTCACTATATTGCATATTCTCTTGTTTGTTATAATAGGATTAGACTGGTAACCCGGGAGAAGAGAACAATGGCCAAGACAAATTTTACAAAAGTTGAGGAAGCTTTAGCGGAAGGCTTACGCAAAATGACAGTCAGCAAGCTCTTAAATGAAGCTGACCAACACACAAAAAAGCAGGAAAAATCTAACAAAGATGAGCTTTCACTTTTAGTTGCATCTCTTCGTCACGAATTCACATGGTATGCGAAACGCGATGAATACTTTGTGCTCAAATTGGAAGTGGAAAAAGGCCATATCAAGCAATTACTCAAACAAAAAGATCCTTATACGAAAGAACAAATTGCTGAGTTGGAAGAATTAAAAACTAAAATCGAAAAATACAAGAAAAGCGTAGAGCCTGAAAATTCAGATTCTGAAAACGAGCGTATTATTGAATCCGAATTGAAAAGTCAAAAAACAAAACGTTTTAACACTCGAGACAAATGGTTGCCTTTGCATTAAAGGCCGAGCAAGCTCGGCCTTTTACTTTAGCTAGCTTTATGCTGAGAACGCACTTGGCGAACATATGCAGCTACCCCACCCTCTTTCTTCTCAAGAGTGCGCAATCCTGAAATAGACAAATTAGGAATGCTGACAAAGCGGTTTTCTTCTGCAAGCCATAATTTACGATCTGCTAAATTTGCTTTAAAGCGACGCTTTGTTTTGCCTGTCACTTTAAGACCAATTCCTTTTTTCTTTTTCGCAATACCACGGATAGCATATTTAAATCCGCGCGTTGTTTTTTTTCCAGTTACTGGACAAACCTTAGACATGAAAATCTCCAGAATAATAGCGTATTGTATATGTAAAGAGCGTAGTGTAACATAAACTCTCTTACCAAACAAGTAGTTTTGTCAGGAAAAACAAACAATTGTTTGCTCTTACCTTATGCGTCCATTTCAGATATTCCCCTAATCCCACGACTCAGAAAAGCTCAATGACGACTCAAAAGGAATTAAATAAAAAGCTACAGAACAATATTCTTATTGCCCTGTAGCTTAATTTTATCTCAACTAACCTAATTGTTAATCTTCACCTTGATAACTGCTATCAATCAACCACGAATCAGTGATTGAATTAGTAATATTACTAGAGCTTCCAGCATCTACTATCCTCTGCTGCAAGGATATCGTTTCTTTAGGTGCGTTAGCACTGGTAAATGCACGAGCCATTCGGAAGAAAGGTTCTCTTCCATCGCGTGGCAGGAGCGCTTCCTCATCAATCTCTTTTAGCTTATTCAAGCTATCTGTCATACGTTTACCACGCTTCATTATCGCATCGGTAGTGTTTTGATACACAACATTTGGATTTGATCTTGCTGCACGGATCGCTAACAATTCTCTCATCGCTCTTTCATACTTATCTGCGTTACTCACATAATCTCGTAATTTAGACAATTTAGTATCAGTATCGTTAAATGCTTTGTTTAGCAGATTAAATGCAGACTGTAGTTGTCGTTCGTTACGAGGTTCTAAACCTACAATTTGCCTGAATTCCTCAAATTTTTCTTTGAGATTCTTGTATGACTCACTAAATACACGAGCAAATTCTATAATAGCATCTGCTTGCCGAATGATCTGATTATTATTAATAGTAGGTCCATTACCAGTTTCGGTTGATGGTTCAAGTTCTCCCGAACTATTGACATCTTCGCCTTCATCTTCATGTCCCCCCAGATCTATTCGTCTTTGTGCCACACGACTCTTCAAATTGTCGTCTACACGAGGCTGAGGCGGAGCTAAAGGTCGTGGAGGCTGAGATGATGAATTAGGCATGCCGATAGGGGGGGGAGTTGGTATAGTGGGCTGCGGCGGTGGAGCTGGAACATAAGGTGGAGCATCAGGTATTAAGTGTGGCTCTGTAGGAATTTCAGCTTGCACTTGAGGCTCAGGAGAACCTAAACGCGTATCATCTGGTTGCTCTTCTTCCCGCTGCACTACTGAACTTCTTGGAATAGGAAGATCATCTAGCGGTCTTGGTCTTTCCGGAGATACATTTCTAGAACCAGCATCTAAAGATCCTCGCCTTGCAGAACTATCTTCAGCTTTTTTTGAAGAACTTAGATCTAATGAACGTGTTCTGTCTCTTCTATAAGTATTACCAGAAAATGAATCATTACCTTGTCTTGAAGATCCAAATGATGTTGAAGCAGATCCATTACCGCCCTCGCTTGATTCAGAAGCTTCATCTTCACTATCACTTAACTCTTCTCTTTCACTTCGAGGCTGTTCTTGGTCATCTACACGATCTGAATCATCTGCGAAACGTAAATTGCCGCGGCTTGAGACTGACCCACTGCTAATTTCTTTTTCAGAAGGCTCTCCTTCATCAAGTTGAATACTTCCTCTTACAGTTTCGGATAACGAACCACTTGAGCTTTGGGAAGACGATTCAGATCCAGAATCATCTCGGGCTGAGAATTCAGATCCATGAGTCGTTGATCCCGCATCAGTACTTAAAGAGGAGGAACTCGTCTCTGCGCAAGAAGAATCTGTTGATGGAGATGATGAGGAAGAATGGGCTCCTAAATGAGAATCGTCTTCTGAGAAAGAATCGGTGTCTAAGAGATCGTTAGTTGCGTCATTTCTTGAATCTTGAGGATCTTGTCTTGTGCTTTCAGTTGAATCTAGACTTGAATCTTGAGGGTCTTGCTCATACCCATGGATCCATCCATGCTTTTTTTCGAAGGGTAGGTATTCTTTTTTATGAGATGAGTAAAAACTCTCGATAGCTCTATCTATCTCGCGTGTTTCATCAGATCCGATAAGCTTTTTTAAATCGTCATTTTTATTGATGTCTTTGATTCCAACACGTCTTGCTAGATCTTCTATTTTTTTAATCCTCTCTTGTGTCAAAAAAGCACCATTTTTTTTCCCAAAGGCAATAAAATGCAATACACGAAGTTGTGTCAGCTTCTTTCTATCCTTTCGAAAGAAATTACGAAAACTTCCAAAAAGCCCAACTTCTTCAAGCGTGCCATCTTTTTTCACAACAAGGCTACCACCAATCCATTTTTTTTTCGAAAATTTCTTTAAATCCTCAAGATAATTATGACCGGGTTTATCGTAATGATTATTAAATTTATAGTCCCGGTAATTAAAATCATTCATAAAAAATCCTTTGTAACGAAGACATGTGGCATACTTAAACAAGCGCAAATTGCAAATAGAATGCCAGTCTTTCAAATAAACTACATTAATATCAAAAATATTATAGCAATAAAAAGCAAATACAGTCAAATTTATTAATAAAAACACAACAACATAAAAAATTATTTAAATAAACCATTGCAAGATTCTTTTTATTAGATTAGATCCGGCGTGATTTTATTTTCTTGTTTTCCATGCAAGAACACTAAGTAGCAATTGCATAAACAAAATTTAATTTACAGTCGAATTTTTCATAAAAAACTTTTGGAAAGCAAAACCACTTATTATACATTAAAAATATACACAAATGTAAGTGGATCAATCCACAAAAATTTGTTTGATAATACTGAAGTAATGATTGTCTTAGATAATGGCTTAGAGCAAAGCATCTCATGCCATTTTTTATGCAGAACAGATTGCAAAAAACAAATTTTATAATGATAAGTTGAGTTGATTTGGACACGTCAGATACAGAGAACTTTTACTCAAAAAAAGACGCAAACTATTTTTACCAGGCTGAGAAATGATTGTTTCTCAACCTGGTTATTTTCCTAGGACACAACGCTTCCTGGAGCTAAATTTTCAATAGAGAGAACCTCTAAGGAATCTTGCCACTGACCAGCTAAAACCATGCCTTGACTCTCAATTCCCATTAAAATGGCGGGCTTTAAATTTGCAACAACCACAATTTTCTTTCCTATGAGTTGCTCAGGCTTATAGGCCAGGTGAATGCCAGAAACAATGGTTCTTTTTTCGAAACCGAGATCCACCAAAAGCTTTAGCAGTTTTTTACTCTTAGGAACAGGAACGGCCTCGAGAATTTGTCCCACTCTCAGATCGAGCTTTTGAAAGTCTTCGATTCCGATTACATCTTTAAGAGCCGTATATTCTTGGGATTTTGGCTGAGTCATTGTTGTTGCCTGTTTTAATTTATCTATTTCTTGCTGAATTTGTTCATCTTCAATTTTCTGGAATAAAATCTTTGGCTGCAACAACGGCTGACTCACCGGAATAGGAGTTTGAGCCACGGTATTCCAATCTTGCGTTTTTAAAGGCGAAGAATATCCAAGCATCTTCCAGATTTGCTCTGCGGATTCAGGAATAATAGGGAATGAAATAAGCGCCAAGAGCTTTAAGCAATCTAAACAACAAGCAATGGTTGTCTCCATACTTGCACGAGTCGCCTCTTCACGCGCATCCTGCCAAGGACGCTTTGCATCAAAATAGACATTCCCTAACTGCGCTAGCTCCATAACGATTTGGCTCGCGCGTCGTAATTTAAAAGTATCGTAACTTTGAGCCGCTTCTTCAACTAGCCGCTGCATATTTTCCAAAAATCCTAAATCGATCGGTTGCAAATCTTTTTTTTGTGGAACACGCCCTTCACATTGCTTATGAGCGAATACGAGAACGCGATTAACAAGATTTCCATATTTACCGAGTAATTCAATGTTGCAACGCTGCTGAAAATCTTTCCAAGTAAATTCGGAGTCAGATGTTTCAGGTGCATTCGCCGCAATCGCATAGCGGATTTGATCTGGTGTGTACCTTTTGAAAAAATCATCTAAATCGATGTACCAACCATCTGATTTACTAAATTGCCTACCCTCTAAGTTGTAAAATTCGTTCGCGGGAAGCTCATCAACTAATTTATAAGGCTGGTTTTGTCCCATTGTCATCGCAGGAAAAATGGCCGCATGAAAAGGGATATTATCTTTTCCAATAAAATTGACTAGCTGAGTAGACTGATCACACCAGTAATCTTTCCAACTCTCAGGAGATCCTCGCAATTCGGCCCACTCTTTTGTGGCAGAGATATAGCCAATCGGAGCATCAAACCATACATATAACACTTTCCCTTCGGTATCTGGCAACGGAATCGGAATCCCCCAAGTAGAATCGCGTGTGATGGCTCGTGCATGGAGATCTTTGATGTAACCTTTGGCAAAATTACTCACATTGGGTTTCCAATTTTTGCTATCAATCCATTCTAAAAGACGTTCTTTAAACAGATCTAGGACCAAAAACCAGTGTTTCGTTGGCTTTAGAATCAATGGAGCGTCTGTCAGTTTGGAGCGAGGATTCTTTAAATCTGTTGCTTCGTAACTAGCACCACATTTTGTACACTCGTCTCCACGCGCATTTTCATAGCCACATCGAGGGCATGTTCCAACGACATATCTATCCGCTAAAAAACGTTGATCGACTTCTGAATACAATTGCTCGGTTGTTCTTTCTTCGATATATCCATTTGCCAGGAGGTCTAGAAAGTATTGATGCACAGTTTCTGCATGTCCTTTCCAGGTTGTTCGAGAATAATGATCAAAGGAAAAATTCAATTTCTTGAACAAGTTGAGGTTCACTTCGTGGAAAATGTCGACGTGTTCTTTGGGAGTTCTTCCGGCGAGCTCAGCGCTCATTGTAATAGCCACCCCATATTCATCTGACCCGCAGACATATAAGACGTTATTTTTTTGTAATCTTTGAAAACGAGAGTAACAGTCGCCTGGGAGATAAGCCCCTGCAATGTGACCAAAATGAAGAGGACCATTTGCATAAGGTAATGCGGAAGTGACGAGAATTTTTTTTGTCATATTTATTTTACAGGTTGAGTGTCTTCGGGTAAAATTTTGATTTTCAATTCTTTCGGCTTTTGTACAATGAGGACTTCCACTTCAGTTCCGGGAACTTCCTTCCAACCAATTAGAATTTGTGTTTCAACATCAACATACAAGGGACCTGGGATGGTAAAAGCATACTCGGGAGTAATCGCCCGCGGTGATGGAGAAGGACATGAATGTTCTGTTTGAAAACCATCCAAGGAAACATGCTTATCTCGAATAATCTCTTGCTGGGTTTCCGATAAGCTCCCCCATGAGACATAGTTTCCCGGGTACCTTTTTTTTAAAAAGGTCCAATCTAAAGAAGTTTTTCCAAATAATGTGATTGTATTGGGAAAAATGCGTCCCGTTTCACGACAAAAAGTTGCCTGAGAAAATTCAAAAATACGATTATCATATTGATGAAAATTGTATAGAAAACGTACGACTTTTTCTTTTGTTTCAAGACTTAAATCTCGCGCATACCGCAAAGGCAGCCCACTATAAGGGCTTACGCTATCCGGCTGTCTAGAGATCCATATTCCTATTACACATAAAACAACAAGCAATACAAAAACGCCTAAGATGAGCGCACTAAAAAAAATGGCGTCATTAGGTGTTACCGCAGCGATGTAAAAATCAATTGCATAAGTAAAGAACATCTAAAATCCATTTAGATGTTTTTTCTTGGTGGTCTTTTGGATGATTCAGGTTTTGAATGAGCCTGAGGCTGATTCGTTGTGTCGACATGTGTGATGATTTCATCAAAACGATCTTTGTCTTCAGAAATTTCAGCTAAAACTTGTAAAGCACGATTTTGGCTGTCAGTTCTCACACGCGCATCACGGCCTGTTTTAATCATATTTTCTGCTAGTTTAATCGCATAGTTAACAAGATCAAACTGATTTCCAAATTTGCGACTTATCTTTTCATTTGTTAACGAACTTTTACTACGATCCATGGATTCTCCTTAGTTAAACAAAATCAAAAAAACATTTTAATCAAATTTTCGCGTCATCAATTCTCTTGATGAGATTTGCCGCGATTTTTGTGTACTTCGGCTATTACAATACTTCTTAAAATATCATAGGCAACTTCTAAATCATCATTAATCAAGTGATAATCATAGAGAGAAGCCGCCTTTAATTCATCTTCTACGATGGCTAAGCGTTTTTCAATCACGCGACTTTCTTCCGTATTACGTCGAATCAACCGTTCTTTTAAAACATCAAGTGAAGGTGGCAAAACGAAAATAAAAGTTGCCAAAAGTTTCCCCATTAATTGTTTTGCACCTTGCGTATCAATCACCAAAACAACATGTTTTCCACTTTTTTGCTGATCTGTTATCCACTTTAACGAGGTTCCGTAATAATACCCATAAAGCTTAACATATTCAAGGAATTCCCCATCTTCTATCGCTTTCTGAAAATCGGCTTCGCTAACAAAGTGGTAATGGATTCCAGGAATTTCCCCTTGTCGAAGAGGACGAGTTGTCGTCGAAATACTCTGCACAACATTAGGGAATTCTTGCACAAGTTTTTGAACAAGTGTCGTTTTACCTGTCCCAGCGGGAGCACTTAGAATAAAAATTAATCCGTCTTTCAAATCCCCTAATGGCGATTGTGGAATGTTACTCGACATTTTGCAATTGCTCGCGGATACGTTCTAATTCAGTTTTACAATGCACAACCAAATGCGAGACTTGAACATCGGGTGTTTTTGATCCAATCGTATTGATTTCGCGATGCAACTCCTGAAGAATAAATTCCAGATTTTTCCCAATGCGATCATTGGAGGACTGGAAGAGTTGCTTACATTGGTCTAGATGAGACTGGAAACGGACAACCTCTTCTGCAATGTCAATGCGATCAGCGTAAATACAAATTTCACGAAGAATTCGCTCATCATTTTCGACGCTGCCGGGCAAAATTTCTTCCAGACGCTCTTTCAACTTTTGCCGATATTTTTCAGTCGCCTGTGTCGAGCTTCCCTTAATTTCATCAATCCCTTTTTGGAGGGAAAGAAATCTTCCTTGCATTTCTTTCTGCAAAGATTCCCCTTCAATTGTTTTCATTTCCATCAACTTCAGAAGAGCAGCTTCCACAACTTCTTTAATGGAAGCCCTATAAATCTCTACATCAACGAATTCTTCATCACTAACGATCATCCCTGGAAAGTTCAAGAAAAAATCTAAGTTAACTTGTTGATTGCATGCGGGTAATGTAGCTTGCAAGGTTTGGCAAACGGATTGCAATTGCTGAGCAAGCGGTTGATTGAGTTTTAATTTTCGAGATGCATTTTCTTCAAATGCGGCAGTTAATTTAAGACTAATTTGTCCGCGAGACACTTTTTCTGCGACCCATTTTTTGATATCGCTATCAAATTGAAGAAACTCACGGGGAAGATTCGTTTGAACTTCCAAATGTTTCCGGTTAACAGATTGAATTTCGACGGTCAAAGTTCCAATCGGGGTAGAAGCTTTGCCGCGCCCGTAGGCAGTCATACTTTTGAGCATGCAATTAACCGTTTAGTGTAAGTGATTTTTCCACAGAATACACTGTGTAAGACATTAAAATCCAGAAAAAAACAGCTATTTCATTCAAATATTAATTAACATAAATCAAATTAAGCTTGATCGTTTTTATCAATTTTTCTAGAGTCGCAATCAAAGAACTTGAGGGCCGCCATGTTCCATCCTACCATTTTAGATGTTATCGGAAATACACCTCTAGTTAAACTCAATAAAATTAATCCTTATCCACATGTCACAATCCTAGCTAAGGTTGAATTTCTAAATCCTGGCAGCAGCATTAAAGACCGAATTGTCAAATATATCATCGATGATGCGGAGAAAAAGGGATTACTAAAACCTGGCGGAACGATTGTTGAAAACACATCTGGTAACACGGGTGCAGCCGCTGCTATGATCGGTGCCATCCGAGGCTTCCGCGTAATTTTAACCATGCCAGATAAAGTTAGCAAAGAAAAGCAAAATGCGCTTAAAGCTTATGGAGCTGAGATCATCGTTTGCCCAACTTCTGCTTCTCCCGACTCCCCTGAACACTATGTCAATCGAGCCAAACAATTAGCACAAGACATTCCTAACAGCTTTCGCATTAATCAGTACGACAATCTCAAAAACCCGGAAGCTCACTATCTCACCACGGGACCCGAAATTTGGGAACAAGCCCAGGGGAAAGTGGATTATTTTGTAGCCAGTGCAAGCACCGGAGGAACGATCACAGGAGTTGGTCGCTATCTTAAAGAACACAATCCCGAAGTAAAAGTGATCATGCCAGATCCAATTGGGTCTATCTACTATGATTACTTTAAAACAGGGCACATTCCGCCAGGGGGCAACTGCAATTACCTTTTAGAAGGGATTGGGGAAGATCACATCGCACATGCATTAGACTTTTCTGTCGTCGATGACGTTGTCCCTGTGACAGATGCAAATGCTTTTCAAGTTACTCGACAACTCGCCACCATGGAAGGCCTATTGGCTGGAGGATCTTCTGGAGCAAACGTTTGGGCTGCCCTAAATTTAGCAAAATTCTTAACAAAACCTGCGACCATTGTCACCGTCCTACCTGATGGAGGAGTCAAATATTTAAGCAAAATATTTGACAATGAATGGATGGAAAATCACCATTTACTAGAGAGAACCCTATGAAATTCGCAACAAAAGCTATCCATATTGGCTATGAGCCAGAACCTCTTTATGGGGCAGTCATGCCGCCCATTTACATGACATCCACTTTTGAACAAGAGGCTCCAGGTCAAACGAAAGGATATGATTACACACGAGGCGGCAACCCCAATTTTACTCTTCTAGAAAACCTGTTAGCTTCTTTGGAAAATGCCCAGTATGCCACCGTATTTTCTTCCGGAATAGGAGCCTTAACAGCCTTGGTCAGCCAACTAAAACCGGGCGATAAAGTGATTGGAATGAATGGCGTTTACGGAGGAACATACCGCCTTTTTCATCGCATTTTTGCTCCCTTTGGTGTCCAGTTTCAATCGATTAATCCCTCAAGCCATGATGAACTTGAAGCAACTTTAAAAAAAGAAGCCCCAAAGTGGCTGCTTTTTGAAACGCCTACAAATCCCCTCTTGGAAGTTTTTGATATTGAGTTGCTCGCAAAAATAGCTAAAAAGCACGGCATATTAAGCATTGTAGATAACACCTTTGCAAGCCCTTACTGTCAAAATCCGCTAGATTTAGGTGTAGATATCGTATGGCATAGCACAACGAAATACATTGGAGGACACTCAGATGTAATTGGCGGCGTTGTAATGACCAATGACGCAGAGCTAAAAAAAGAACTCAATTTTCGACGCCTTTCATTAGGCGTTAACCCAAGCCCTTTTGATACGTGGTTGATTACACGTGGAGTCAAGACATTGGCTGTGCGCATGGAGCAACATCAAAAAAACGCCTTTGCTATTGCACAGTTTTTAGAACAACATCCAAAAGTTAAAAAAGTTTACTATCCAGGACTTCCAAGTCATTCTGGACACGTGATTGCTAAAAAACAGATGCGTAATTTTAGTGGAATGGTTTCGGCAGAATTTCAACTTGAGCTCGAGCAGACAAAAAAACTCATTTCATCTTTTAAGCTTTTTTCGCTCGCTGAAAGCTTAGGCGGCGTGGAATCTCTCGTCAATCACCCTGCTTTGATGACTCACCTCTCGATTCCTCCCGAAGAGCGAAAAAAGATGGGAATCACCGACGGGTTAATTCGCTTTTCAATAGGAATTGAAGACGCAGAGGACTTGATCGAAGATCTCGACCAAGCCCTGCAAAAAATTTAATTATCTTTGCTCAATAACAACATCCATTAGATCATCACATGCGGACTCTTCATCTGAAAGAAATCCGCATTCAGAGTCAGAATCAGTTTCAGAATCATGCGTTGAATCCACCCCAGTCCTTTTTTCATCTCCAGATTCCATTTGATCCGTGAAACTTTCATCAAGTTCCGTATCTGCCTCCAACCACATTTCCCGTTCTTTATTGGCCTTAAGCTGTTTTTTAAGGTCTTCGTTTTTGTCAATATTTGATACAAGCCGTAACACTTTTTTACTTCTATCGTTTGAGTTCGATAGATTGTTTAGATTAGCCAATTCCTGAAATTGGCCAAAGGAAATATGCATGACATCCAAAAGAAGAAGAAAACTCTTGGATGAGCCTTTCAACAAAGCAAAACAACAATTTTCATAATCCATGGCTAATTTTGCAGCACGCCACAAACCAAAAATATTTTCTTCTATAAACCAAGGAATGACACTTTCTCTATCAGAAATCATTTTTTCAATGGATTCAAAGTCTTTATCCCGAATAGCTTTCAATATGCTCTTTGCTTGTACATCGATGACATACCATGCTTTTCTTAAAGAAGAATCCTTTACAATAAGCGGTAAAAGATCAAGTAGCCTGCTTTTCAATACCTTTATATCTCCATCAAAAACCTTCAAGTATTCTTCAATTGAGCTGAACAATCTACTCAGAACGATAAGAAAAATTTCAGGGGTTCCGACTTTCAATGCATAGAGACAAAGCTCAAAACGATCGGGAATATCAACGACATAAGGTTTATCTAAATAATCCCCTCCAAGTTCTGTATCCCAAATGGGATTTTTTAATATTTCTTGGACAACTTTGGAATCTCGAATCACAATTGCGTTTGTTAAATTAATGACGTTTTGTCCGATTGTGTTGTTTATTTCTTTGAGGAAGCCGCCCTCTATCGTTTTAAACCTTTCTAGAGATCCAAATAGTTTTTTTATGACCAGATGAGAAATTTTTTCGGGAGCAATTTTCAAAGTATAGGCACAAATATCATATTTTTTTACGAGTTGGACTGTTTTCGATTTATCTGCGGAGTACTCTTGTACCATTCCCTGATTATACCAAGATGTTTCGCAATTTCTGGAATCGAGTAATAGCTGGACCAATTTTTGGCTTTTCATGTCAATTGCAGAGTATAAATTTTTAACATCGGCTTCAACTCCAAATCCAATCAGAATTTTCACAAATTCAATCGGCTGTGTAGAAACATCCAAATAAGCTGAAAGCTCCTCTTTCAAATTCTTATTCTCTAAAAAATTAGCGAACACTGAAAATTGTAAACAATTGATTCGTTTCATATCAGGGAATACTCTACACGCACATCGGACAATTTGTAAAACCTTGGCACACACTTTCTGTTGTGATGATTCAATTTTGCGACTGGAAAAAACCTTAGATTGTCGAGCAAAAATACGAATCAACTCATGTGAATATGCTTGCAACGTTTTGCAAGCCAATGAAGCAGCATCTAAATCAACTGGATTTAAGCGAGACAGGATGTTTATAAGAGGAAGATCAGGAAGAGATTCGATGGTCAATTGATCAGAAGGCGAAAGGGGTGTCATATTTTTCCTTGTAAAACGATTAGTTCTTATTTCCAAATACCGGAAACAAATTTATACTAATTGAAATGTCCTATAAGAGATTATTCAATTAAAAGCTGGCGATATCCATTTCGATATAACTTTAATATATCTCTCAAATTTTATTTGGAGCGATAAAGCCCCCTTTATCTAATCAAAAAGATTAATTAAAATCAAATCCATTGTTTGATCATTTTTTATTTTTAAATTCAGATAAACTTTGATTGAATTAAAAAAAGGAAGTGGCTTTACCATAGTAAATTACTATGGTAAAGCCACTTCCATTTAAGATTATAAAATGACTAGATTCAAAAAGAAGTATTTAAAGGATTATCAAAATCAGGAAAGTCTGCATCATCTTCTGTATCGTATTCAGAATCACCTTCTTTCGAAATGAAAGAAATATCTAAATCTATATCCATTTCATCAGGGGATTCAGAAGTTGAGTGTTCTGATTTATACTCATCATGTCGATCCGTTGGATCCAATAGCGTTGAATTTAGATCATCTTGGATTGTTGTATTCAGAGGATCCTCAGGAATTAAAAAACTTCTTAAGAGTGTTTCATCATCTAGGGCTGTTATATCGAAATCCCAGTCTCGATAAGTTTCATCTAGCTTCGTTACATCGAAATCTTGCAGGGTTTCATTGAGATCTTGAGTTGTTGTATTTAAAAGATCTTCTAGAAGTAAAAAATCTTCCCACTCTTCATCATCTTTTGAATCCAGTGTTGTTATATCAGGGTCCCACTGAGTTGTATTTGGATCCTCTTCACAATAAACTTCAACACAATCACTGTCTGTATCTAGTTCGGTATCTGAACAATCATCATCAAAAGTTTCATTCAATGCGGCTTCAAATTTTCTAAAAACCATTCCGGCAATTTCTGGGGTTACGCAATAAGACTTTATATTGTTAAAAATAGAATCTGTGTGCACTATCTCTAGTGTCTTATCGTTATCTAATTGCCATTTAAAAATTAAGCCCCCATGATCTTTTAAATCATTAAAGCGAATAGAAGAGAGCAAAAGTGCAACTAATTTCTCATCGCCTTTTTGTACAGCTTTGCACAAATTTTCAAAATCAACGATAGCACCTAACTTTAAAAAATTCGCCACAGTATCTAGATCTTGTTTTTTTACATCCAAGCATGCGGATAAATTAAAATCCAAGCCATTTTGCAAACTGTCTTGTTCTGAATAATTTCTAAAACTTTCTAGACCTATTTTGAAAAAAAATAAAGATTTGTTAATCGTTGTTGCAACCTCTGACTTAAATTTTTTTTCTTCTTTCATATATTTTAAAGAAATGTCAGAGATTACACTATAAAAATGAAACTGTTTGCACGCTAAAGAAGCAATCTGTTTATTCGAATGTGTTAAATTTCCAAACACATTCATTAAACAGCTTGGAGGAAGATCAAATAAATGAGGCTTAAAATTATTAATATTATTTAAATTCATTAAAATCACCAAAAATAAAATATTCTATTAAAACCGCGTGAATTTTATATTATTTATTATTGATTATCAAGTATAATAATTATTTAATTAAAATTATTCGCAGGTTAATAGATAAAATCAAATTTAAAGGATATTAATAATGTCATCTCCTGTACATGTTCCCTCAAATACTTATGTGCATACCTCTTTGCAAGAATCGACCAAAAAACGGGGAGCGCTGATCTTAGTTGCGGCTGCAATCAGCCTCATCGCGACAGGCATTTTATTGACAGCCTCTACGCTTGGATTGGCGGGAGGAATTGGATTTTGTATGACAGGGGTAGGAATTCCATTAGGAATTCTAGTCATAGCCATTTCGACAGGCATCCTGTGTGCAGCTGGGGCTGCAGGATATGGAACATTTTATTTAAGCAAGAAAGGGATTTCTAAATTAATGGAATAAAATAGAGGAATTAAATTAATTATAATTCCTCCGGAGATTTATTGAATGGCTTGTTGCACAATTTGTTTTAATTCAGATCCTGCTTGCGGATTTTTTAGCTTTCCCTGAGAGTCAAAAGCCTCTAAAGCATTAGGAACAACGAACTGCTGCGAGATAACTGTCCCCCCAATTCCTTCAATAATCGAACGTAAATGCGCAAGCCCTCGCGTTCCCCCTCCTTGACCAGGTGAAGCACTCATCAGAACAAATTTTTTCCCTTTGAAAGCATCTCGAGATGATCCTCCATCTTCGCTGCGAGAAGCCCAATCTAAAGCATTTTTTAAGACGGCTGAGAGCGAGCCATTATATTCAGGTGAAGCAATGAAAATCACCTGATTTTGAATCAACAATTGACGCAAACGTTTGGCATCATTAGGCATTCCTTGTTCCTTTTCGATATCCCCATCGTAAAAAGGCATTGGATAATCTTTTAAATCGATAAAGGTTACGGTTGCCCCTAGCTGCTTAGCTAAGTTTCCTGCTTCCGTAACTAGTTTCTTATTGATTGAATCGGTCCTCGTGCTTCCTGAAAAAGCCAAAACTTTTGTCTCAGCGCTCAGCATTGAGCTAGTGAACAATGACAAAGCTAATACTAATTTCCACATAAAAACTCCTATTTAAGAAAAAGGGTGTAGAATGACACTGTCACTCTAGATTTTTTTAATTCTAAATTTTACCAGACCCATATAACAGGAAACTACTTGAAATCCCTAAATAGATTGCTGTTACAACAATATCTGTGAGCATCAAAACGACGGGACCTGCAGCGACTTTGGGATCTAATGAGATGCTGTGCAAAACAATAGGCAGTAGAGACCCAAATGTGGTAACAGCCAGCATGGAAAAAATAATGCTCAAAGCAATTGCAATCAGCGGTTGATAGCGGTGATCCCAAAAAAAGTAGACACAGCCGATCAAGATTCCACAGGTTATGCCTAATAAAATAGCCGTTCCCCATTCCACAACAACCCGCTTAAAAACTCTTTTCCAGGGAATTTGTTTGTAATGTAAAAATTGCAAACTTAAAGCCATCGATTGCATTGAGACAGACTCCCCCAGAGTTAAGACCAAGGGAATAAACATGGCAATCACAATAAATTCATGCAAAACCATGTGAAAATGACTGGCAATCAATGCACAAATCAAGCCTGCAGCTAAATTACAAAGCAACCATGGCATACGATAACGAAATTCTTGAATACTCGATGTTAATTTACCCAACTCAACCGATAGACCAACCAGCTGAAAAAGCTCTTTTATTTGCTTTTTTTCACGGTAAGGAGCATGTTTATGGTGATTAACCGACATCTTTGCTGGTAATTCAAATAATCCGCAAAGCCTGCCCTCCAAATCGGTCACAGGAATGGCAATCAGCTCATGCTGAGCCATCAGCTTTAATGCGTGTCTGAGAGATTCATCCTGGCTAACACTGATAACTCCCCTGCGACATATATCGCTAAGCTTGGCTTCATGTTGACTAAATAGAATATCGCGAGTCACAACGATTCCAAGTAACCTGTTCGTATGATCAATCGTGTAGAAATAAGGCACTTCATGCGTGATTTTTTTCCCTTGCAGTGACTCCAATAATTCACCAATCGTTAAATTGTCATAGAAGGCTGTTTCGACTTCCACAACATAATAACCAATGGGTGTATCTAATTCCTTTTGGGTCAATCCTTCGGAAAAATTCAATCGCACATCTATACTCCATGAAGAGGTATTGATGTTTAATTAACATATGCTGCAATTTAATGCTTCCGCAAACATCGATTTGATGGGTTCAAATGTCTTTCGGTGAATAGGACAGGGACCATGCTCTCGAAGAGCATCTAGATGTTGTTGAGTTCCATATCCTTTATGCTGCGCAAATCCATAGGCAGGCCATTGTTGGTCGAGTTCAACCATCAAGCGATCGCGTGTTTCTTTAGCGATTATGGAAGCTGCTGCAATACAAAGAGAAAGGGAATCTCCATGAATAAGCTTTTGACAAGGAATAACGGGGTGGGGGAGTTGTAAACCATCAACGAGCAAAGTTTGAGGCTGACTCGAAAGTTGATTCACGGCATCAAGCATAGCTTGAATCGTCGCTTGTAGAATATTGATCGTATCAATGATCTCAGTCGCAACAATTCCTACGCCATAAATGACTTTTGGGTGTGTTGTAATTTCTTGAAATAATTGGGCACGCTTCTGCGGAGTTAATTTTTTACTATCATTAACCCCGGGAACCCGAAAACGTGGGGGAAGGATACAAGCAGCAGCAACTACAGGTCCTGCGAGAGGACCTCTACCGGCTTCATCGACTCCAGCTACAAGCTTGTATCCCTGTCGACGGGCTTTTTCTTCATATGTTGCCATGGTGTGCAACCTCTTAAGTTCTTGCTCATCAACTTCCTGAGAAGTCTTTCTACGCTTCTGTTGCGGGGGCACTTGCAGTCGCTTCAGTATTTTCTTCGATTGCTTTTGTTGGAGCTACTACGCGTTTGCTACGACCAACTTTGCCTTTAACTTTGGATGCTTTTCCAGAAGTACCGATTAAATAATAAAGCTTTGCACGTCTAACATCGCCTTCTTTAATCACTTCGATCTTACTGATTCGAGGACTATTTAAAGGGAATACACGCTGCATACCTTCACCGTAAGCAATACGATGCACCGTGAAAGTTTCTGCGACGCCGCCTCCGTTACGGGAAATCACTGTACCTGTAAAAATCTGAGTACGTTCTTTCTGCCCTTCGATAATGCGGATGTGTACACGCACTGTATCACCCACTCTAAAAGGGGTCACATCTTTTTTTAACTGGCTTTCTTCCAGCTTGCTAATGAGAGCTCGTTTGCTCATGAGTGTTTATCTCCTCAATTTCATTCAATCATTTTTGAGCAAGTCTGGACGGACTTGCTTTGTTTTTTCCATTGCTGCCATTTCACGCCAGTGTGCAATTTTTTGATGATCTCCACTGAGCAATACAGGCGGCACCGCCTGCCCTTCAAAAACTTCTGGTCGTGTATAATGCGGGCAGTCTAATCGTTTTTTTTCAAAAGAGTCTTCAGCTGCAGCGGATTCATGCCCCAGGATACCTGGGATAAATCGCACACAAGCGTCAACTAAAACAATTGCTGCTAAACATCCATTTGTTAACACATAGTCGCCAATGCTAATTTCCTCATCGACTTCTCGGTCTATCGCACGCTGATCAATCCCTTCATAATGGCCACAAAGTAGAACAAGATGGGAATAACCTGCCAATTCTCGACATTTTGCAGCAGTTAGGGGTTGTCCTTGTGGAGAAAGATAAATAACTCTCGTTTCGGCTTTCTTCACACTGTGAATCGCTTTTGTGACAGGTTCTGGCATTAATACCATGCCAGGTCCTCCTCCATAAGGACGATCATCTACTTTTCTATGTCGATTATCTGCAAAATCTCGGATGTTGATTAAATGGATGTCAAGCAATCCCTTTTTCCGCGCCTGCATGATGATACTCTCATCAAAAGGCCCTTTAAAATAATCTGGAAAAAGGGAGAGGATATCAATCCTTGTTTTAGACAACCTTATGCAGCTCCTTTCTTGCGCTGTTTACGCTTTGCAGCTTCTTTAGCACGAAGAGCTAATTTTTTTTCAGTTTGCTCACGAAGAACGCTTGGTGCTGCTTGCGCAACGAGGCTTTCTGTCTTTTCTGTTAACTGAGCTCCTAGATTTAGCCAATGCTGTACACGATCTGCGCGAATGAGCAAGTTTTTATCTGCTTCAGCTTCGCCTGGATTGTACCAGCCTAGATCTTCTAGATATCGTCCATCGCGTGGAGCACAGCAGTCTGTTACGACAACGCGATAAAATGGACGATTTGTCCGGCCTTGTTGTCGCAATCGAATTTTTAACGCCATAGGGATCCTCCCATCATCTTTTCTAAAGTTTTCATATTTGGTAATTTTTTAAAAAATTGCTTAGCTTGCTTAAATGATTTCACTAAGCGATTAATATCATCTATTTTAGTTCCACTTCCTGCCACAATCCGTTTGCGTCGAGGAATGGATAATTCCACTTTTTCGAAGCGCTCATCGGGAGTCATAGATTGGATCATTGCTTCGACTTTGAAGAATTCTTTTTCATCAAAATCATCTAATTTTAGTCCACTCGCACCGGGAAACATGCCGAATAGACTCTTGAGAGATCCCATTTTTTTAATCATTTGGATCTGGTTCAAGTAGTCATCGTAAGTAAAAGTCGCGGAACGAATTTTCTTTTCTAAATTCTTTGCGTCTTCTTCACTGATATGCTCTTGAGCTTTTTTGACTAAATTGATCGTATCGCCCATTCCCAAGATACGATCTGCCATGGACATTGGGTTAAAAACTTGAATATCGTCGAGTTTTTCTCCAATCCCTTCAAATTTGAGGGGCTTTCCAATGACTTCTTTAATCGAAATGGCAGCTCCCCCTCGGGTGCTTCCATCGAGCATCGTTAAAATGGTCCCAGTTACCGCAACTCGAGCATTAAATTCTGCGGCAACTTTTACAGCGTCTTGGCCTGTTGCAGCATTCGCAACAAATAAAATCTCACCGGGTTGAAGAGCATCGCGCACTTTTTCAAGTTGCAGCATCAGTTCTTCATCAACGTGTAAACGTCCAGCCGTATCGACTATCAAGACATCGTGATTTTCTTTTTTAGCTTGTGCCAAAGCTTGTTGTGCCACTTTCACGGGATCTTTTTCGCCTGGAATCGTAAAAACAGGGACTCCGATTTGCGCACCTAGCGTTTGCAGCTGGTTAATAGCCGCAGGCCGTTGTAAGTCACAAGCGACAAGCAAAGGGTTTTTACAATTGTTTTTCCGTTTCAGGTACTTAGCAAGCTTAGCGGAGTGTGTTGTCTTCCCACACCCTTGTAATCCACAAAGCATAATTACTGCTGGATTTCCAGTGAGGTTAACAGCAGCTTCAGCTCCTCCCATCAATGCGACTAATTCATCGTGCACAATTTTGATGAATTGTTGCCCAGGAGAAACAGATTTAATTAAAACGTCTCCAACAGCTTTTTCTTTCACTCGTTTAACTAACGTCTTAACGACGGAATAATTGACGTCGGCATCCAATAGCGCTAACCGCACTTCTGTCATAGCTTCCGCAATATTCTCTTCAGTCAACGTCTTTTTTCCGACGAGCTTCGAGATCAAACCTTGCATTTTTTCTGTCAATACGCCTAGCATAAATGCCTTCCGTCTTTATCCCCTGTGATAAAAGGGAGTAGGATAATCAAAAAATCATTCATTTTCAAGGAAAAAGAATCGGTCATTCCCAGACCAATCTTTCTCGAAGCGACAAATATTCCATCGACACCCCCTTGAATTTTGCTCAAAGAGGGTCTGTACGGCTGTTCCTTGGTTAAAACCAATCTCCAACCAAACCTTTCCTAATGGTTTTAAAAAAAATGGAAGCTCTGTCATCAGTCGCTTATAAAACTGCAATCCATCAGCACCGCCTAGCAAGGCTTCTTTTGGTTCATACTTCACTTCATCTTCCAAAGATTCCCAGTCAGATTCTGGGATATAGGGAGGATTACACACGAGAAAATCTGTTTGAGTCCCTTTAAAAGGCTGCAAAAAATCTCCTTGCACAAATTCTACATCAACTCGATTGAGAAAGCTATTTTCTTTTGCAACTTGCAAAGCTTTATCTGAAATATCTGCAAGAATCACCCGTAATTGAGGAAATTTCTTTTTTAGAGAGATCCCCAAACACCCGGATCCGCAACAAACATCCCATAGCACTTTGCCTGAAAGATCCTGCTGACGTAAATTTTGCGCAATTAGATCTGCTAAAATCTCTGTCTCATTTCGGGGAATCAAAACAGCAGGATTGACCTTAAAAGAGCAGTCGTAAAACTCAACTTGGCCTGTAATATACTGTAAAGGCTCTCGCAATCCTCGCCGACGCAACCCTTCTCGACATTTCTGTAATTCCACGTCTTCTAGAGGGCGATCAAATTGCAAATAAAGATCAATGGGGACAACGTGTAAAATATCACTGATTAATTGAACAGCTTGCTGCCTTGCATTAGAAATTCCCTGCTTAAGGAGATATTCTGTCGAAAGATTGAGAACTTCTAAGATGGTTTTCATGCTTTTTTTATAACTTCAATTTTTCTTGATGGAAATGCGTGACCAACGCAAGCGTGATCTCATCTAAATCCCCTTCCATCACGCGATCTAAGTTATAACGCGTTAAATTGATGCGATGATCTGTAATTCGATTTTGCGGAAAATTATAGGTTCGAATACGCTCTGAGCGGTCCCCTGAACCCACTTGCTGTGAACGATTAGAAGCAATCTCTTCCTGCTTTTTCCTCTGCTCAGCTTCCACAATCTTTGCTTTCAAAAGCCGCATAGCTTTTTCTTTGTTTTTATGCTGACTACGCTCTTCTTGGCAATAAACGACAATTCCGGTTGGATTGTGCGTTAAACGCACCGCACTATCCGTGGTATTGACGTGCTGACCACCTGCACCAGAGGATCGATAAGTGTCGACCCTTAGATCTTTTTCATCAATCACAACCTCTGTGTCTTCATCTGGCTCGAGCAAAATAGCCACTGTCATGGCAGACGTATGCACACGTCCCTGGGCTTCTGTTTCTGGGACGCGCTGAACACGATGAGTTCCCCCTTCATAATGAAGGAAGCGATAAACGTTTTGCCCAGACAAAACCATGACATATTCTTTAAAACCACCCATTTCGGATGGGGTGCAAGAAAGAAGCTCGTAGCGCCATCCTTTGGAATCCGCATAGAGCTTATACATGCGCACACAATCACCCACAAAAAGAGCAGCCTCATCTCCGCCTGTTCCAGCGCGTAATTCCACAATGGTATTGCGATGGTCATTTGGATCGGGAGGCACAAGAAGATTTTCTAAATCTACCTGTAATTTTTCCACTAAACTTCGTAAATTGCGCGTGTCTTCTTCCAAAACTTCTTTCAGTTCGGCATTAGCTTCATCGGCAAGCATCTCTTGGTTATCTTCGATCTGCTTGTTGGATTTAACCATTTTTTCCCAAACAGATTTTAACTCACTTAAATATGCATGCTCTTGAGTCAAAGCTCGATAGCGCTTTTGATCTTGAAAAACCTCTGGATTTCCCAGGGCCTCTTCAAGATCAGGCAACTTTGAAAGAAGTTTTGTGATTTTGGCTTCCATTACATCTTTTTGGTTGATTGATTAGCGATGAAGGTCATTAATTCATGAAAGCTTAAAAACGGTTATTGCTCATCATCATTTGCTTTTTGCTCATCGGCATTTTTCTGAGCTTTTGACATATAACGTTTTTTAAATTTATCCACACGACCTTCGGAATCAACAAACTGTTTACTTCCTGTAAAAAATGGGTGGGAAGCAGAAGAAACAGGAACACGGTAAGCTGGGTATTCTGTACCTTCAAATACTTCTTTTTCTTTTGGCTGCAAAGTAGAACCACAAACAAATCGATGACCTGTCGCAGAATCAACAAACAAAATTTTCTGATATTTTGGATGTGTATTTTTTTTCATGAAAACTCCAAACAATTATGGTTTCCCTTTTTCGCGTTTGCGATAATGAGGAATTAGGGCCTTTTTTATTGAACTTGTTACTGACATCTTCGCCGATTAAATCGTGATTTTTGGGTTCAAGCAATTCCGACAGAATCTAACCCCAAGTTGATGCCCCAACTCGATAAATTTTTCATGTATAAAAAATAGATAATTAGCTAATAAATAACAAGCAAAAAAGCAGGAAGATCGGCACTCTAGAGCCCCCATTCAGCAAAAATTCCCCTTTAAAACCCTAAAAACCCTTAAACTTTTTTAAAGATAAAATAACTCGAGTATGTTATTATAATAGTATACAATTTAACTAATAAGTTTTAAGGTGATAATCTATGCCTACTGTTTTTGGTCAATTTTTTTCGAGGGATCATTGGAAAAATCCTTTTACTATTCAGGTTACCTCCGTCACAGATCAAACAAAAATAGAGGAAGCAAAAATCGGTGTAGGAAAAAGAATCACAGTGATTTTTCTTGCTGTAACAAGCGGTGTCTTTACCCTTGGAATTTTGGCTGCGCCTGTTTTCTTTCTTTCGGCCTCGGCTTTTAAAAATTTAGAATTATATCAAAGAAGAAAAGCAACCAAGCTTTCAGGCCAGCCGGGTAACCATCAGAATGTTCCCAAACCAGGACAACCAACCACCCCTAAACCAGCAAATGATGCTGATGCTTCTTCAAAACCAACAACAGAGCAACCTGTTAAGTCAGATAAACCGACTTCGACAGCGACATCCCCTACAATTCAAGCCCCACCACCCCCAAGCACACCCAAACCAAATCGCAAAAGACAGTCAAAAAATCCACAATCCACTAATCTTACGCCAGCTTCTCAAACACAGAAACTGACCCCAACAAAATCTAAACAGCCGAATACATCTAAGCATATTCATGTTTTGACAATCCCTGAAGGCCAAGACCTTCCACTTCCACCGCCTACCGGTATCAAAGTTGGATTAACAAATCTAGCAAATACATGCTGGTTAAATTCCTCTCTAAAATTTATGGCCAGCACAGTTTTTTGGGATCAGATTTACGCCATGGAAGTGAACGATGCGAGTTTACATATGACAACCTCTGAAGAGGTTGTAGAAAAGTTCCAAAAAGATTTAAAAGATTTTCTGTCTGCGTTACAAAATCGATATCACACTACCAAAGAAGAGCGGGACCAGTTGCGCAACTTTGTTAGAGATTACAACTTACTTTTCTCTAAAACAGATCTCTTTACAGTCGGGTCCAAATTAAAGCCAAGTGCCGATTTTCAAAGACGCTTAAAAAATCTTATTACAAATTTAGGCCAAGAAAATGATGCTGGAGACAATGAAAGGCTTATCACACCAGAAAATCAAGAATTAATCGGAGACTTGGTCAATAATAACTGGACAACACTTTTTGATACTGCTCTGATTAAACACGCAATTAACCAGAATAATCGTTACCAAGATAAAATCCGCGATTTTCAAAAAGCCCTCAAAAACATGATCTATACTTTAAGAACGCAAGAGGGGTATATTGATAGAAGTGCGTGTCAAAAATTCGAGAGATTGGTGACAAATCTTATGCGCGATGACACTGCGGCGGGAACCGGAGGGCAAATGGATGCAAACGAATTTTTCCTTACCCTACAGAGAGTTTTTGATCTTAAAGACGAAAGCAAAAATGACTTTTTCCGAAGTGTGACACTTTATCAACCAATCAAACAAAATGCTCCCCTACAAGTGGATCATCCACTTCAAAAGACCAAAGATAACGCCCACTTTCCTTCTTTTGATACTTCAACGCCAATCTTTAAAATAACGATTGTGCCTGAAGATGCCCATTCAAAATTCCCCATTTCTTTTATGGAAGCTTTACATAATCCCGATATAACGACCGTTCGAGCTGATTTTGCCATAGAAAACGAACCTGTAGAACTACTGGCAGAGGGAACTGAATTTAAAACAGAGAATTACCCTGTGCATTTGCCTCCATTGTTAAATCTTTTCTTCCCTAGAGTTGTTTCTGTCGTAAAAAATGGAAGAGTCGTCATTGAAAATGGAGGAATCAAGCAGGAGAGATGCAATCGCCCCTATGACATCGATAACAATGGTCGCATCACACTGGAAGAATACGAAGCTGAAGCAATCGGTCAATATGAGCGTGAACCTTGGAATATTTCGCCAAAAAATCTATGTACTTACGAAATTTGCTCCGCGATTGTCCATGGAGGATCCAGTCGTAGTGGACATTATGTATCTATCCAGAAAACCGAGAATGGGCAATACCTTTACCACAGTGATAGAGACGTTAGATTCCTATCTGCTGAAGAAGCTTTGAAGAAAATACGCAACGAAGCTACTTTTTTGCAATTTAGACGAGTCGAAACTAGACCTTTTTCAAAAGCTGATAAACTACTAAGTCTGACTAGAGGTCAGGAATAAGCAAAAAGAGAATAAGCATGAGACCTACAACCCTATATTCCCAGTTTGGACCGGAGTGGACACCTCCGCTCATTAAGCAATTGATTATCGCAATCGCAAGTGTTAGCATTATTTGCGCACTTTTACATCCTTTATTTGCCCATGTATTTGGCGTGCTTTCTCCCGCACAATGGTTGAGTCTTTCTAAGTATGGAATGTCAAATTATTTTATATGGCAACCCTTGACTTACCCATTCATCCAAGAAGGGACTTTCTATGGAATTAGCTTGTCCTACCTAATCTCTCTTTGTTTTAACATGTACATTTTGTGGGTTGTGGGAACTGCCGTCATGGAGCGGATTAACAACCGCGGTTTTATTTTGCTGGCCACATCGGCTGCAATTCTAAGTGGATTGATGGGTTTGTTAGCGATGTATATCGGGGGATCAAATGGTTACCTATCCGGACCTGCCCCCATTATTCTAGCTCTATTTGTTGTATGGACTTGTCTATACTCTGAAAGTGAAATCCTGCTGTTTTTCGTATTCCCCATCAAAACAAAATGGCTTCTTGCAGGTGTTGCTGGCATTCTATTGCTTATATCACTTTCCCACGCCGATGGTGTCTCGCTGTTATTTTATGGAACAGGCATGCTGGTCGGTTATCTTTATGCTGTTACCGTATTAGGCCTACGCACCCCTTTTTCTTGGACGCACCCACTGGATGATCGGCTTACCATTTGGTACGATCACGGAATGAAATTCTTCAGAAGATGGTTTAAAAAAAGCGATCAAGAGTCAAGTAAAGCAAAAATCTTCGATATTAAATCTGGGGATCCTGTTTTTAATGATGATGATCAGTTTATTGATGCTATGCTAACAAAAATTTCTCGTGATGGAGAAAAATCTTTAAGTGCGGGCGAAAGAAGACGCATGCGAGAAATCTCTGAGCGTAAAAATCAAAAAGTCAATTAATCCATCCAAGCTAAATTTGTGGAATAAGTTTGAGGAATAAATCCCTTGGCTTATTCCAATTTCTTTTTACAATTTGTTCATATTAAGAATCAAATCTGATCATAATTGAGCATAAAATATTCACCTACAAACAACGTACTCCTGAGATTAATTAAATCAACTAATGAAACAGAACCACAATCAACTATCTCAATTTAATTAATTTAAACTATCAATATTCAAAAGGTTCTAAATAAGAACTTATTTTCAACTATTTTTTCTGTAAGCTAACAATATTGTCTTTTCTTATTTTCAAATTTATTTTATTTCTTGGGTATTGAGAAATTGATTTCTGGATTTAGAAAACCGAGCATCCGATTAAACCACACCTAGCGAGGAAAAATATGAAATTTCTGCGAACGCTTCCCTCCCTGATTTTAACCTTAACCTGCACAATGAACAGTCTCTACGCCGAATGGTCATCACCTGTAGATATCGCAGGATGGACAACTCCTGTAGACCTTTCTGCCCCCGGCCAAAATGCTTCTATTCCAAGAGTGGCTACGGATCCCCTAGGTAACGCAGTTGCTGTGTGGGGCCGTTTTAACGGAACTAATTTAATCATTCAAGCCTCTAGCCTTGCTTATGGTGGTATTTGGTCTGAGCCTTTTAACCTGTCAATCATAGGAAGAAGCGCGACCTCTCCTCAAGTCGCTGTTGACCCGCTCGGAAACGCTGTTGCTGTTTGGAGCCGAAATGATGGCTCAAATGGCATTATTCAAGCTTCTACTCAAAATTTTGGAGGTAACTGGTCCGTCCCGACTAATCTTTCCCCTCCGGGACAAACCGCAACTAATCCACAAGTTATTATAGATCAAAATGGAAACGCCGTGGCTATTTGGGAAAGATCGAATGGAATGCATCTGGTTATTCAAGCCTCCACATTACCCCGCAATGGAAGCTGGTCGACGCCCGTCGATATCTCTCTTCCTGGTCAGGAAGCCCTTTTACCGCAATTAACTGTAAACTTGAGCGGAAATGTGCTTGCTGTTTGGAAAAGGTTTGATGGAACCCATTATCTTATCGAATCTGCAGCGCTTCCATACGGGGGAAAATGGTCACCTCCAACAATTCTCTCACTGCCTGGGCAAAATGCTGATAAACCACAAATTGCTCTTGATGCCGCCGGAGAAGCCATTGCTCTTTGGAGCCGATACAATGGCAACAAAAATGTGATTCAAAGCTGCCAATCTACTTTTGGTGGAGCTTGGAGCATACCTAAAAACCTTTCTTCCGAAACAATAAATGCACAGAATCCCCGTATCAACATGGCTCAAGGAGGAAAAGCGACAGCAATAGCCTTGTGGGAAGATACAACGAATCATGAAATTCAATCCATGAAAATGTCTCAAAACGCTTGGGAAGAGGCTATCGTGGTCTCGAATTCCTCAGAATTTTCCACCGTTCCGCAAGTTGCAATGGACTTTCACGGAAATGCGATCGCCATTTGGCAAAATCCAATCAAAAAAGTCATTCAGGCAGCCGCATTGCCTTTTAACGGAAAATGGTCCTTGCCTGAAGATTTATCTGAGTCTGGTCAATATGCCATTGCACCACAAATTGTGCTAGATTCCAAAGGAAATGGTGTTGCTGTTTGGATTCGATCAAATGGAACACATAATATTGTCCAGGCATCGTCCGGTTTTAATTTATTCAATCGCCCTGAAGAAGAACCTTTGGAAGCAGAAGATGAAGAAGAAATTGTAGAGGAAGACATTGAAGCAGAACCCACACCTTCAGAAGAGTCCTCTCAACCTGAAGAAGTCGTTGAGGAAGAAGTGCCGACACAGCAACCTTCACAACCAGAAGAAATTCCAGCAACTCCATTGCCAAACGCGGAACCTCCCGCAACACCCCCACAACCTCCACGTCGTCCAGTTGTTGCTTCTCCACAACTTGCCCCCCCTACAAATTTTAAAGTGAAAGTTGTAAAACAATCTTTCTTTTCTCAAAAAGTGCGCGTGCATAAATTATCCTGGAACCCAAGTCCAGATAAAAACGCAAGTGGCTATTTATTAATAAGAAATGGAAAAACGATTGCAAGTATTCCTGCAAAAGGCCCCTTTACCTTCTCTGACGTGAGAAAGAAAAAGAAAGGCGCAGATGTTTACCAATTATATGCATTCACAAAGACAGGCCTGAAGAGCTCTACATTAACTCTAGTAGTCCCTTAAAGGCTGAATGGAATGAGAGCTGAATCAAGGAGGTTTTTGTCAGCTCTTCAATTCCCCATGAATAAAATTTTTAGAGTTTTAAAAAATTTCAGGCATTCCTGAATAGGGATGCCATACTTCTTGAGAAGTATAAGATGGTATTATTAATTCCTACATATAGAGGATATGGCCATGAGAATTGTTATTTTTCTAATTGCAATATGCTTACCCCTATTAGAACTTTCCGCATTCGATCTTAAATGCGGCTGGGAACCAGAAGTGCGAGCCGCAGCTTTTTATCCTTCGTCAAAAAAATTTAGAAAAATTTACCACGAGTGGGATGCCGACTATCAAATTGAAATTTCGAAATCGATTTGTTACGGATTTTCCGGTTGGGTAAATGGATCATGGCTGACCGAAAGAGGGCGCTCAAAAGGGGATATAAAAAATTCCTCACGCATTAGCATTGTTCCAATCAGCTTTGGAGCCAAATATTCTTATCAATTTGCATCTTGCTGGAAAGCCTATGCAGGGGTAGGAGCTTGCTACACATTTCTACGGATGAAGGATCACTCACCGTTCGTTGATAATCATCTCCACAAACAATCATGGGGTGGTGTCGCAAAAACAGGTATTCAATTTTATTGGAAATGCTTATTTTTTGACTTATTTGCTGACTATTTGTATCAACCCTTTCATTTCTCTAATACGTCAAAAGTAAAACGAGACAATGTCAATGTGGGAGGCTATAAATTGGGGTTGGGAATAGGTTTTCGCTTATAATTTAATAGGAAAAAGCCATGGTTGATGCAACCATGGCTTTAATTTCGATTCAGAAGAAGTGATTACTTAGAAATCTTTTTTCCTTTTAAGAAATTTAAAATTTTCTCACTTAAACTTTTTTCGGGCTGCTGCTGCTGCAAACCGTTAACATATCTATATTTTTTGCCCTTTTTATAACTTAAAATTCCATTATAAAGGTCACCATCTTTAAATTCACCCTTCTCTTTACAACCATCATTGTATCGCAATTCGCCCTTTCCATGATATTTGCCAGACTGACATTCTCCTACGTACTTCTTACCTGAAGAATAAGTTATAGTTCCCTTAAAAAGCGTCTCTCTAAATTGTCCAACATATGTGTGTTCACAGGTTTCTTCTTTAGTAGCTGTGCACTTTAAAATTCCACGTCCATGGTGTTTGTCTTTCTTAACTTTCCCCTCGTAGATAGCTTGAATGGCACCACTATTTCTATCCTTATAAACAATCACTCCATTACCATTAAGTTCGTTGTTTTTAAAGTGCCCCTCATATTCCCTTTCACTATCTACGTATCTGCCCAGCCCATTAAAGTTTCCATCAGCATTTTCTTTTGCGCCTTCAAAACCAGAAAAGGTCCCTTTCAGTGCAATTTTTTCTTCGATTTTTGTAGAAATATACGTGGTTAAATCGATTCCATATCTTTTCTTCTCTGCATTAAATTCTTTTTGAGTTATTCCAAATTTTTTTCGTAAACTACTTGCATTGACTTTAACATATGCTTCTTTAAAACAACCTTGTTCTTGAGGGTTTTCCACTACAACTTTTAGTAAAACAGCTCCCTCCCAGAAACGAATCTTTGGCTGATTAATAGCCGAGTAAAGTTTTAAAGACTTCAAGGCAATTGAAAACCTGGGATCACTTTTTAATCCGTCAAAAGAAATACGGTTTTTATTCTTTCCAGTACTTTTTTCTGGAAACAATGTCTTTTGAGCTGAAAAATGTCCTATATAAGATCTAATAGATGTCATAACATATTCCTCTTGTTATTTTTTATAAAAAATCATACACTTTTTATTAATAAATTTCAACATTTTAAATAAAAAAAGTATATCATTCAACTAAAAGCATGTCATTTAACTATTTATTTTTTGGACAATTTGTTAACCTTTGCAATATCAATATGAAAGTTATTCATTTTGATAGAGAATAGGACAACAATTAATTATTTGAAAAGATTAAACTTCTTTATAAACCTAGTGATTTTTTCTTTTAAATTCTTTGCGGGTGGGATCTTCATTACTTCACCATTCACTACGCTGTATTTCCTGCCTCTTCTATATCTTATACCCTCAAATAGCTCACCCTTTTTAAACTCACCTTTTTCTTTATCGCCATTTTTAAAAATTCTCAAGCCCTTAACAAATTCTTCATCTTCAAATATTCCTTTCTCTCGATCCCCATTTTCGAGAATTTTAATGCCTTTTGTAAGCTCATTATTTACAAATACGCCCTTCTCTTTTTCCCCATTCTGATATGTACATTTTCCTCTTCCGTTAAAATCATCATCTTTAAATTTTCCGACATATTTTTTGCCATTCGTATAGGTTATTGTTCCTAATCCATGGAATTTTCCATTTCTGAATTGTCCTTCATATGTGTATCCAGGAAAATTTTTTCTCTCGGGGTACCTGAAAACACCCTGACCATTAGGCTCATTATTCTTAAATAATCCCTGATACACTGATCCATCTTGGTCGGTCAAAATTCCTTTTCCATGGTATAATCCATTCCTATAATGGCCTTCGTATTCGTTATGCATTCCTACATGTCGACCAATCCCATGCGGTGTTTTTCCATCAGCTTTCTTTGCTCCTTTATGACCTAAATTGGAAACATTTTTCTTTTCTTCGATTTTTTCTTTAATTTTATTGGAGACAAATTTAGTTAAATCCGCTCCGTATTGTTTTTTTGCAGAATTAAATTCTTCTTGAGTTATCCCAAATCTTTTTCGCAAACTACTTTCATTCACTTTGGCAATGACTGTACAGCCGTCGGAATCTAAAATTTTTAATAAAACAACCCCTTTCTTCTGTTCAATTTTTTGTTCCTCTTTATAAAATTTTAAAGATGCCAAAGCAATTGAAAATCTTGAATCATTTTCTAAACCTTGAAAGAAAAGACGTCCTTTTTCTTTTCCAACGCTTTTTTCTGGAAAAAAAATCAATTTCGCAGTTGATATTTTTGCACTATGTACTTGAATAGACATACTCATAAAAAAACCCTCTAAAAAATAATAAGTAAGTTCACATTTTATAACACAAAAAAATATATTTCCAATATTTTAAAACAAAAACACCTATTAATTAATAGATTCACATATTTTTATTACTCACTTTTATAAAAAACCGCAATGAATTATAAATCCAAATAAATAAGAGAGAAAGGAGAAGGTTGTGGCATAAAAAGCCCATCGTTGGCGAAATGATGGCTATCCGGGAAATTAGAGCTGTTTTAAAAAGACCTTCGTATTTTGTCTTCAAGGAGACATATTTTCCATGAGGCATGCCTATTGAATATTTTTTTGACTTAAAAATTAAGATTTCAGAGAAGAATCAAACAACCACCTAATTTTCAAATATTTGATGGTCGTAAGTTGCAAGTGTTTGGTAAAAATAATCTTGATCATCTACAAATAGCTGATTCACAATTTCATCGACAATACTCTTTATACTATACTTCATCCCTGTTAAACCCGTGCCTGCATTAAAACCAGTACTTAGCAGAGCCCCTCCTGTACAATTGAAAATAGAATGCAGGTAAGGTGCAGTTCCAGGCTGCTTTTCAGAAAAATTAGATCCCTTCCCTAAATAAGGAGAACGCAAAAGCATCTCATCTTTGAAATTTGTAGATACCATTCGATCTGACCACAAAGCAATTTTATCCCTAAAGTGATTCAATTCTTGCCTTAGACGTAAATCGACAGTCCAACCGATTGCTATGATGAGTGCATCAAAAACTTCCTCTGCTTTGGGAGTGATTACAACTGGACGATTTCCTAACATCTTGGAATCTATCCAGGGGCTGTTGAAATGGGTAAAAATATTATTTTTAGCTTTCACCTTCTCTACACCATCAGGAGTAGGTGGTTGGCCAATCTCATACATTTTAGATATAAAGCGAAATTTAGCTTCATCAGATAGACTGGAAAATCCCTTTAAAAAGCCGACGTACTCTCCCCACAGAAAGGTATGCAAATTGACGAGTTTGGATTTTTTGCTAAATATGTGAACTTCTTTTGCCCCGTATTCTGAACATTTTAAGGCGTTGTCGAAAGCACATGGACCTGCACCCAAAATTCCAACTTTTTTATCTTTAAATTTTTCAAAGGCAATCACTTCACTTGCCTGATCATAGTATTTCCGGGGAATATTTCGTTGAATGTGTTCGGGAACGGACCAACCACCGGAACCTTGCAATCCTGTTGCTAAAACAATTTTACGTGCATATACCAGCTGTATTTCGTTTGAATTTACTGGCACAAAGAAACAATTGTCTTGCTGTTGCCACCTGAGTGAGCCAACCTTAGCATTATTAACAATAGGGAGATTCAAAAATGTTTGAAGCCAGGTGAGATAGCGAGCCCAATCTAAGCGAGGAATAAATTGTATTTCTTTCCAGGCATCTTCTCCATAAATCGCTTCATACCAAGATTGAAAAGTCAAGCTTGGTATATCGCAATCGGGACCGAGTGTATATTTGGGTGTTCGAAGTGTATCCATACGTGCATATGTTAGCCATGGGCCTACACAACCTCTGTCATTTTCATCAAAGATCAAAATATTCGTGATCTTTTCTCTAATTAAAGAAAAAGCTACAGCAATTGCAGTTTGACCTCCCCCTACAATCACAACATCGTATATCTTCTGACCATCCGCTGTTTTTCGAGAGGGAAGCCAATTTTTTCTAGGTGGATAGTCAAGAATTTTCAATTCTTTTAAAGCTTGACACTCAAGTTTTTTAAGGCGATTAGCTTTTTGATTAAAAAATAACTGATATAATTTTGAAATAGTCATATCGGCTTAGAATTCTATCTTTAATTGTTTTAAGCTTTTTCGTTGTTTAAGCTACCTATATCACTGTTTTTTTATTCAGCACACTAAAATAAAATCAGATAATCTAAGGGTCTCTTTTTTGACTCTCCAATGCTTGCCAAGCAGCTTCAAATGAAATTTTTATAGAATTTTTAGACTTTCTACTTTATGATTCAAAAAATCATTCGCTTAAAGGAGGAATATGATTCAATTATCAAAATGCTTTGCGTCTTTTGCTCTCGTTTTAATGACAACACAATCTCTTCAAGGAGAAATTCTGACAGCTCATCCTCTGCCAATTCCAACTAATTTTAAGAGTACCGCAGCGGGTCCGACAGGCCCAACTGGTCCTGCAGGTCCTCAGGGAGCAACCGGAGCAACAGGCCCTCAAGGTCAGTCTGCTGTTACACCTAATTACGCTTTCTATTACAATCCAAATTCTCAGCTGTCGATTTATGCAGGAGAAACGATTAACCTCACAATCCTGGATCCAGAAAATGCAGGGGGATTTACTGCACCTATAAATGGAGGAGTTTCAATTCCCCAAAGTGGCGCTTATGCCATTTCGTACTCTGTTTTTACAAACGTAAAGAATGCAGTTATCGCTCTTGCGGTTAATGGAAAAGCGCTTCCAAAAACAAGTGTTTCAGGGCCTTTGAATCAAAACACGTTAATTTTGAGATTAAATGCAGGGGATATTCTGACCCTCACAAATGGGTTATTATCTGGCCCCATTAATGCATTATCCGTTTCAACAAACACACGTTTACCAACTGTCCCCATTTCACTTACCTTACAACAAATTGGGTTTTAATTTGTTCCTGCCAGTACGCTGGCAGTTTTTTTATGCCTGGAGAAAAATAAGCCTAAGAATCGCTTAAAACATTACAGAGCCAGCTTCCCAACAATTACTTCTGGTTGGATACAAACATTGTTGGTAAAATTTATGGAGTTGACAATCTTGTTTCAATTAGCTTTTTTCCGCAAAAAACACACAGAAAGTCTTTAATATGGCTCTGATACATGTTATGGATCCAGTCCAAATCATCCATCATTTCATGCATTGCTTAAAAAGGATCGCTGGGAATGCCGGTGTGAGTGCTTTTTATATTCCCTCCCTTCCTCATCTTGATTTATGGAAACAATTCTGGTAAAATTAGGAGAAAATTTGGGAGCTTCCTACCATTTTTGCGAGCATGTTTACAAAATCATAAAGGACAATCATTTCTCACTGGAAATCTTCCGCCTTAATCAAGCCATCCCCCTCCCCCCGAAGGATGCTGAAATGCTTCATTATTTAGAAAAAGGAGGAACCAAGTCTACACAGATCGAAGAAATTCTGCGGGAATTTAATCAAGTTATTGAGGATTCAGCAGTTTTTGTCGAATTATACAAAATGTATCAAATTATGATTGTCAAATAGCCATAAGTGGTTTGACTTTAATTGTTTTTCTATACTATTATTTATAGAGAAATCTGTGAAATCAACAATCATTTATCCTATTAATTCACTCTTCCAGAAAACTTTTAAGGTACTTTTTATTCTATGTCTCCGCTTATCAATTGCCACAAGATCAGTAAAACATTTGGCTCTCGCCTATTGTTTGATCAACTTAATTTATCGATTTTTAAGGGCGATAAAATCGGAATTGTGGGGCCTAATGGAGCTGGAAAATCGACATTGTTAAAAATATTAGCCGGCCTTGAACATGCAGATAATGGAACGATTGCGCTAAGACAAAATCTCAAGGTGGGATATGTCCCACAAGATGCGGTGTTCCCTGATGCAACCGTTGAGGAGATTTTGCGCAAGCCATTGCTGTCATCCTCTTTACACGACTATGAACAAGACGCATTGGTCAGTAAAATGCTGAGCAAACTAGGCTTTGAGGACCCTTCACAATCCACCACCATTCTTTCTGGCGGCTGGAAAAAAAGATTAAGCATTGGTCTCCAACTTATTCAATCTCCTGATATTCTGCTGTTGGATGAGCCTACAAACCACCTGGATCTTGAAGGCATTTTGTGGCTAGAAAAATTCTTAAACCGGGAAAATCCAACATTCCTTTTAATTAGCCACGATCGTTTTTTTCTGGAGAATACCACCTCTAAAATGCTCGAATTGAATCGCATGTTCCCTGATGGCTTATTTCTTGTCGACGGAACTTATAGCACTTTTTTGGAACGAAAGGATCAATTCCTGTCCGGCCAGCAACAATACGAACGCTCTCTCGCTGGCAAAACACGGGAAGAAATTGCTTGGCTAAAAAAATCCCCTCAAGCCCGCACAACAAAAGCGCAATCGCGAGTTCAGCAGACGCATCGTTTAATTGATGAATTGGCAGAAGTTAAGAGTCGCAATAAAGTCACAAATGCCCAAATCGACTTCTCTTCTACAGAGAGACAAACTCGTAAACTCCTTACTGTAAAAAATTTAGCAAAAACACTAGGAGACAAACTTCTTTTTCGGAAAGTCGATTTTATTTTGTCTCCCGGAATGCGACTCGGCATCATTGGACTGAATGGAAGTGGAAAATCCACACTTCTAAAAATGCTAGCCAAAGAGATAGAACCTGATGTTGGGACTTTAAAATTTGCCGACGGTGTGCAAATCGCCTATTTCGATCAACAGAGAGAAGAGCTCCCTCTAAATCTACCATTAAGAAATGCCCTTGCTCCCGATGGGGAATACGTCAACTACCAGGGACAATCTTTACACATTAATTCTTGGTGCAAACGCTTTCAATTTTCCTCTGAGCGATTGGATTTGCCTCTCCATAAACTTTCTGGGGGTGAAAAAGCACGTGTTTTAATTGCACGTCTCATGCTAAAACCGGCTGATATTTTGCTTCTTGATGAACCAACCAACGACTTAGATATTTCAACCTTAGAAGTTCTAGAAGAAAGCTTACTCCAATTTCCCGGTGCCGTCGTTTTAATTACGCATGATCGCTATTTACTGGATCGCGTTTCTACAACTTTGATTGGCCTAGGGCTTTCTGAAGAACCTACTTTTTTTGCTGATTACACCCAATGGGAAACATATCAGCAAACGTTCAAGCAAGAAACAGAACCTAAGACACAGAAAAAAAATAAACAACCTGAGAAGGAATCCGCAAAACCAAAAAAGCTAACTTATGCTGAGGAATTGGAACGACAAGGTATGACGGATAAAATCCTAATGATTGAAACAAAGCTGGAAGAATTGCACAAAAAAGCTGAAATGGTTTCTGACGATGCAACAAAACTGCATGCGACTTGTCAAGAGTTGACTTTAACACAAGAAAAATTAGACCAACTTTATGCTCGCTGGGAAGAACTCGAAAATAAGGCCCAGAGTGTGTGAATATTGCCATTTTCAAATATGTTTGATGGAAAAATATCTTA
The DNA here is from genome assembly GCF_000875975.1 of Parachlamydia acanthamoebae. Lineage (NCBI taxonomy): Bacteria > Pseudomonadati > Chlamydiota > Chlamydiia > Parachlamydiales > Parachlamydiaceae > Parachlamydia > Parachlamydia acanthamoebae. The sequence goes on from NZ_BAWW01000008.1 coordinate 203,405, forward strand.
AAATATGCTAAAGTTCATTTAAATCTAACTCAACTCGCTAAAAAGAGAACAACCTTGAATAGCTTCCGAAGAAGAGCGTATGTTGTGTTTTACTACAGTTCCTAACCCAAACTTTTCAACACGCTAGTCTATGGTTCTTCCGCTAATGTCATATAAAGTTATTACATTTGGTCTTTCCGATGTGGGTCTCGTCAGACAAAATAATGAAGACGTTTGGGACCAAGTACCAACGATTCGTTTTTTTGTTTTAGCAGATGGTATGGGTGGACATCAGGCAGGAGAGGTCGCTGCTAAAGAAACGGTCCATCACTTATGCAAATTGGCTCAAAAGAAATTTAACGCTTTGCTTAAACCGTCGCTAAAAGAATCCTACCAGACATTGAAACACGCCATCGTCCAAGTCAATAAACATATTTATAAAATGAGCCGTGAATCAAGCGACCTTAAAGGCATGGGAACGACTCTTTGCTGCCTCTATTTTCATACTGAAGGAGTCATTTACGGTCATGTAGGTGACAGCCGAATTTATCGTTTAAGAGATAAAAAATTAGAACAGCTCACTAAAGACCATTCCCTTTTGTGTGAAATGATGGATTTAGGGCAAATTCATGAGCAGCAAATGCCCAATTTTTTATATAAAAATATTATCACTAAAGCAATTGGGACGGAATTGATCGTAGATCCCTCCATCGCCATTACAGACTTTATGTATGGGGATATTTTCATGATGTGCACAGATGGTCTTTCCGATCTACTTTCACAAAAGGAAATGGAGAATATTCTCAATCATGCATCATCCCCCCAAGAGGCTGTCGAAAAACTTGTCAAAGCAGCTAAAAATAAGGGCGGCTATGATAATGTCACGGTTGTTATGTTACATGTAATTAAAGAGAATGAATCAGAAAATTTATCTAGATAATAATGCAAGCACTCCGCTTGCACCTCAAGTCCTTCAGACCATGTTAGAATGTCTTTCAGAAAATGTGGGAAATCCTTCCAGCATTCATTCATTTGGGCAAGCATCACGTGCAAAACTTGTGAATGCTCGACATTCTCTCGCATCTTATTTGAAAGTCCCACCAGATGAGATTATTTTTACCTCTGGTGGAACCGAAGGAATTAATTTGCTCATTAAAGGCCTATTAGAGCAAAAAAACGGACATGTCATCACATCAAACGTTGAGCATGCATGCATATTTAACACCCTAAAAGCATATGAGAAAAAAGGACAAGCTGTTTCATGGTTAAATGCCGGCTTACGCGGGGCCGTTCAACCTGAAGCGATAAAAGCAGCCATTCGCCCAGACACTCGCTTAATTGTTTTAACGGCAGTCAATGGCGAAACAGGTGTAAAACTCGATGTTGCCTCTATAGCTTCCATTGCACAGGAAGCCAAAATCCCTTTTGTTTTGGATAGTGTTGCTCAATTAGGAAAAGAAGAAATTTCTATTTTGCCAGGTGTATCCGCCATGTGCTTTAGTGCTCATAAAATTCACGGCCCTAAAGGGGTGGGTTTTATTTGGTTAAAGCGGGGAACGCCTTTCATTTCTACTCTGACAGGAGGGCCACAAGAATTTGGCAAACGCGCGGGATCAGAAAATTTAGCCGGTATTGTAGGACTCGCTAGTGCTGTCATGCTTTTGAACCAAGAACTTCCTGAAGCAGCACATCGGATGCGTTCTTTAAGAGATCACTTTGAAGCAACACTTCTAGGTAATCTTCCAGGAGTCAAAATCAATGGCCAAGGCGAACGGATTGCAAATGTGAGCAACCTATCATTTGAAGGAATTGAAGGAGAAACGCTTATTACACTTCTAGATCGTGAAGGAATTGCAGTGAGCCATGGATCTGCGTGCTCTTCTGGAGCCCTTGAACCTTCCCGAATCTTACTTAACATGGGAGTCTCAATGGATCAATCAACTTCCTCCATTCGCTTTTCTTTAAGCCGCTTTACCACTGCAGAAGAGATTGACAAGACAATTGCCACAGTTATTCGCCTTGTGTCCCATTTGCGCAATTTAATGAAACCGTGAAACGGGATTGAAAAGAAATTCAGTACAATCTTTAATAAGCCATACCACCCTAAATCACAAATTAAAAGGTCGCGCAACCATGCATATTATTCATATCGCAGCAGAACTTGCACCACTTGCCAAAGTCGGCGGCCTTGCAGATGTTGTTCTCGGACTCTCTCGTGAACTATCTTGGAAAGGTCATGATGTTGATATTATTATCCCAAAATACGATTGCATGGATAGCAATCAGATTGGAGATCTAACAATTGATACAGACAATCTAATGTCTTATTATCACAACGAATGGCACCGCAATACCGTTTGGTCGGGCTGGGTTGAGAATTTAAAAGTCTACTTTATTGACCCCCACCACCCTCGCCGTTTTTTTAATCGCGGTTGCTTTTATGGCTGTGATGATGATGTGGAAAGATACCTCTATTTTTGCCGAGCTTCTTTGGAGTTCTTGTTTAAAAAGCAAATTCAATGCGACATTATCCACTTACATGATTGGCAAACGGCAGTCATCCCTATTTTAGCACGCGATATCTATGAAAATTTGGGATTTAATCATGCTAAAACCATGTTGACAATTCACAACATCGAATATCAGGGCAGATGCTCAGCCTTTGATCTTGATCGTATCGGATTAAAAGGCGAATCGTATTATACCCCTGAAAAACTTCAAGATGAAGTTTATCCCGAATCATTAAATCTTCTTAAAGGCGGGATTACCTATTCGAATTATGTCACAACGGTCTCTCCAACATATGCCAAAGAAGTTCTTACAAAAGAATTTGGCTTTGGTCTTGAAAGCACATTGCTCAAGAATACAGATAAGTTTAAAGGCATTTTAAATGGTGTCGATTACTCTTATTGGAATCCAGAAATTGATCGCTATTTACCTGCTCACTATTCAGCAAGAGAGCTTCCAAAGGATAAAAAAGATCGCAATACACTCGATAATAAAGGGTTTATTAAAAAAGTTTTAAGGGAGCGTTTAGAACTATCTGAAAAACATAAACCGATCATTGGTTGTATCGCTCGCCTCGTCCCTCAAAAAGGGATCGATCTGATTAAACAGGCTATTTCCTATATCGTTGAGCAAGGCGGGCAATTTGTTCTGCTCGGATTTAGCCCTATTCAAAGCATTAGTGAAGATTTTCATCACTTACAGCAAATCTACCAGAATCATACAGATGTCAGCCTCATTCTTCACCATCAAGAAGAGTTAGCTCATGAAATTTTTGCTGGATCGGATATCTTAATTGTCCCCTCATTGTTCGAACCGTGTGGGCTTACCCAAATGATTGCGCTTAAATATGGCACAATTCCCGTTGTGCGTAAAACGGGCGGTCTTTCAGATACAATCATTGATGTCGATACGCCCTATGAAGCTGGAGAAGCCAATGGTTATACTTTTGAAGATCCTACATCCGAAAGTTTCCACGCAGCTCTTCACAGAGCCATCCATTGCTGGTTCGACGAACCGGAAAAATGGAGACAGCTAATGGTTCATGGCATGAATATTGATTTTAGCTGGAATCACCCTGCTGATCGTTATTTGGAAATCTACAAACAACTCGAGCATAAATAAAGGATCATATTCTTTTTAATGAATCAGCATGTGGGGTATCAAGTGAAAGCCCTATGCTGATTTTTATCGAGACTCTTATCAAGAAGTTTACAAAACTGTGAAGATTCTTGCTCGACTAAATCCCTACACCCCACTGCTTTATACGTATAGCATCGCCAATAGCCTCATTTCTTCAGCTGATCGAACCAATTTTCTCCAGGTCTTTTTTATTCTACCTACAGACCTCGTTTGTCTTGGAATAAATTTTCCCTGGTTTCCCATCTAAAATAATGTTTACTTAAATTCTTGGAAAAACACGTTCTACGTTACTTGTAATAGGGGCTACAACTATTAGCCCAGAACGTTTAGCAAAGTCACTAGAAATAACAAGTCACGGACGCGTTTTTTTATTTCCTTGCCGCGTCCCCTCTTCTTGGATAATCATCTTCATTTATACCTGCTATTCATCCAATCTAATAAAATCCTCTCCCTCAATCTCCGAAAAGCTTTGCTTTACCTCAATATTTCCCGGGGACTTTATCTGCTTCATCATTAAAGCTTCTTTAGCATGCAAAGCAGCGCCCAATTACTCTGGAATCGTTTTTGTTACTGGTTTTACCTTCATAAAAAGTTCCTTTTTTCTCGAATTATACATATACCAATATATCAATGATTTCATTTCCTCTGCCTTAAAGAATAAAAAACGTAAAAAAAATTAGACAAGTTGCACAGTGTCCCCATTTAACAGAAAAAGTTTGATTCACAACAATTTGCTGGTAATTGCTTTTCAGAATAAAGCTATTCATTTAGAATTCCATCAACCAAATAAACGCAAAAACAACTAGACAGTAGGTGCTCTTTGAATATTGCGAATGCTTTGACCATTATCCGACTTTGTATCAGCCCATTTTTTTTATTAGTCTATTTGAAACCCGATTTCTTTAATATCTCAACAACCGGCCTTCCCTATGTGCTTTTAGCCTTATGGGCTGTCTCCGAACTTTCAGATGCTTTTGATGGATATCTAGCCCGCCGCTATAACCAAGTCACAGAACTAGGTAAGATTCTGGATCCTATGGCAGATAGCATCGCCCACACAACGGTTTTTCTGACCTTCACAGAGTCCCCTGTCAACCTACCAATTCCGCTTCTATTCGTCTTTCTTTATCGAGATTCTGTTGTCAGTACACTTCGCACTATTTGCGCTTTGAAAGGATTTGCCTTAGCTGCACGCACAAGCGGCAAGATTAAAGCTGTCATCCAAGCCATGGCGGCCTTTTTTATTCTACTTTTAATGATTCCTCATGCAAAAGGCTTGCTTTCTCAAGAAAATTTACACTTTACAAGTACTTGGATTGTGACTGGTGCTGCCTTGTACACTATTTATTCTGGTTTTGATTATATTTATGCAAACTGGTCCTATATCGCACGCATGCTAATTCCCCCTCAAAATCCTACTCAATCTGGATAACCCGCCTATGGCATATGAGATTCTCGGCATTGGAAATCCTTTAATGGACTTTATCATTCAGATTGATGAAGCCTATCTACATGCATTAGCAGGGATTAAAGGTGGGATGGAAACTATCGACTACCAAACGATTATGCAAATCATTGGGAAAAATCCGGTTTCACAACAAACACCTGGTGGGAGTGCCACCAATACCGTAAAAGGACTGGCACAACTAGGGAAAAGGTGCGCTCTTGTGGGAAAAATAGGAAAGGATAGAATTGGTCAGCAACTCATAGAAGTGCTTTCTGATATCGGCATTCAAACTTTTTTTTCTATAAGTGAACAACCAACAGGAATGGCCGCTTGCTTAATCACTCCCGACGGAGAAAGAACTTTTCGCACCTATGTGGGACCAATGACCACATTTACTCCCGATGAGTTAAAACCTTGCTATTTTGAAGGGGTAAAACTTGTCTACTTAGAAGGATACAACTTCCTTTATCCAGGAGTCATTGAAAAAGCTATGGAGCTGGCCAAAGAGGCTGGAGCAAAAGTTGCGATGGATGTTTCAAGTGTCGAAATGGCCTCCTCTTTTCAATCCAAAATCATCGAACTGCTTCCTCGATATGTGGATATTCTTTTTGCTAATGAGCAAGAAAGCATAGCCTTAACCCATCTTCCTCCAAAGAAAGGATGCAACATTTTGAAAGATCTTTGCGAAACGGTTGTGATTCATAGCCCTGAAGGTTGCTGGATCGGTCAGCGTCAATTTGAAACCTTTGCCTCCCATATTCCCATTATCCCTTTGGATTCAACTGGGGCGGGAGATGCATTTACAAGTGGTTTTTTATATGGATACTTATCCGGACACTCACTAAAAGAATCTGCTCTTTTAGGAATGAATGCAGGAAAGGCTGTAGTTCAAATTTTGGGAGCCGAGCTTTCTTCTGAAAGCTGGCACCAAATTAAAATTAACAGCCTTTAAACTAAACGAGCGACAACTCACATTCTTCTTTGATTGAATCGATCTCAAATGAAATTTCTTTGCGCAGCTTGAAAATTCCAATCACGTTTATCACCAAGAGGATTCCCCCCATAATCGTCATCACACTTTGAGCTGCTGTGGAATCTACCAACGCAAAAAGAATGAGAGCACTTACGGCATATACATAAAAAAGCGGGCGCCCTTTCGTCGGATGTAAAAACTGAGCGCACTTAAGCCCCACACAGAAAAACGCATTGATCGTGGAATAGCCAAGTAAGAACAAAAAGAAAGGCATGAAAAAGTTCATGAAAGGAAAGTAGCCTTCCAAAGCCCGTTGAACCAAAAGAGAGCAATCAAGGGGCTGATTCCATACACCAGTAATCAGTGTTAGGAGAATCGTTGTCGTGCAAACCACAAAAGAATCTAAAAAAATATCCATAAAAACTAAACAAGCTTGTTTTTCTGGTATCTTAACAGATGTCTCGCTATGAATAACGGACGCGTAGCCTATTCCCACATCTCCTGTATAGCATCCTCTTCTAATTCCTTGCGAAGCGGTCAACATCATCGTGCTTCCAATAAACCCACCAGTAGCAGCATGACCAGAAAAAGCAGATGTAATCACTTCATGAAAGAGAGCTGGAAGAACAGATAGATTTTGCATTAAAATCCAGCATCCCATAGTGACATAAAGCACAATAAAAATGGGAATCACGGCGCTCGAAATATTACCCACTCTTCCAACTCCCCCACTTGTCGCAAAAACAATGAGAGCGATTAGGATAAAGACAACCACAGGTTCACTAATCGGAAAATTAGAGGAGACACTTGTCGTAATCACTTTAAATTGCCAAATCTCTACACAATAAAGGCAGAGTAAAAAAGCTACAAATGTAGGAATCCACTTTTGTTTAAAAGCGCGTGTTAAAAAATACATGGGCCCCCCATCGAAGCTCCCATTAGCATTAGCAATCCGATAGCGTAAACCCAGGTAAACCTCGGCATACTTGATGACCATTCCCCCAATCGCAGTCAACCAGATCCAAAAAATGGCTCCTGGTCCACCAATTTGCACAGCCGTGCAAATGGAAACAATGTTTCCAATGCCAACACATCCACCCACACAAGCAAAAAATACTTTTACTGGATGAACGCCGCCGTTTTCATGAGAACTGGTATCCTTTAAAAAACTAACTAAAGTATAAATCGCTGAAGGGAATTTTCTTATCTGAACAAAATTTGACTGGAATGTCAGAAAAAAGCCTAGCAGCAAAACTAGTGGGGCTGAGATGTAGCTCCATAGAAAGTCTTCCGTACTCACCAAAAATTTTAAGATGGGTGCCATGAATTCCATAAGATCCTTAACATTCCGTTTTTTTACAAAATATAATAATAAAAATTAGAGTAAAAGTCAATAAATTTATATATAACGCTCAGAGGCGTAAAGAATCTAAAAAGGACTTATTTTTCCTTATAAATTCTTCTTTCCAATAGTATTGATCTAAAAGTTGAGAAGGATCTCTCTTTAAAATTGTGTAGGCGATATAAATCGCTTCGATCGAAGCCAAGCCTTGTTCCGGAAATGGACAGGCTGTTTGACAACGAGGATAGGCCGTACGGCATTGGGGGGGGATACTGCGTAGCTTAATTGAAGCTTTTTGTTGCACCCAATCAAACATTTTCTCCGCATAACGCCATGTCGCATCTAAAACGAGCAGGCCATTTTGGGCATCTGAAGAGTCTAATGGAGGAGCATCAATTGTCAATAAAACATAAGAATCCAAAGAAGGCAGTTCTTCAATTGGATAAGATAAAAATGAAAAATCGGGTCTATTCTCTAAACCACGCAGGCTGCACTTCTTCAGGTTTTCCTTCCGATGGCGGATAACTAGAGTTGGAGGAAAGAATTGCATGGTTTAAATAATTCGGTTAATATGACGTTGAAGTACAATTTATGCACATTTTTTGTGCAACGAAACATTTATTTAAACATGTAGGAGCTTTTATTTCAAATAGATAAAGGCATCTGTTCTAAAATTGCAAGGGGTTGAAATGATGAAACAATTATCTTTTATATTGTTAACAGCTCTCGCTTTCTGCTGGCTAAGCTCGGCACAAGCCGCTACAGCAACTTCTCAAATCCATTGGCATGAAAATTATGCAGATGCAGCTAAATTATCCGCATCTACTGGTAAGCCAATATTTTTGCTATTCACAGGATCAGATTGGTGTACGTATTGCATTAAATTAGAAAACGAAGTGTTTGCTACCCCAGAATTTTCGCAAGATTTAGCGAATCGTTTAATTTTCGTTAAACTTGATTATCCCCCAAAAGCATCCGTTCCCCCACAAATCAAAGAACAAAACGAAGCTTTAAAACGCAAATTCAATATCCAAGGCTTTCCAACTGTGATTCTTTTAGATTCTAAAGGTGGCCAAATTGGGGTAACAGGCTATAAAACAGGTGGCGGTAAAAGCTATGCTGACCATATTCAAAAATTGCTGAATAATCATTCCGCTTATTTACAAAAAATGAATACTGCTGAAAGCCAAAAACTTTCAAAAGCAGCTTAGTTAAAGAGGGATTGGATGAAAAGATACATCCAATCCCTAAATTTCAAGAGATTGATCCCATTTAGTGATGTTCAGTAACTCTTTGGGAATTTCATGCAAAAAACGAGATGGTTTAGAGGCATACTCTTTTCCCATCCGCTTCCTTTTTCTTGCCATGCTGATCGTTAAAAACTGTCTTGCACGTGTAATGCCGACATACATTAAACGCCTTTCCTCCTCTACTCCAACTTCCTTCAAGCTTTTCTCATGCGGGATAATATGATCTTCTATTCCCACAAGAAAGCAAGCTTTAAATTCGAGCCCTTTAGAACTATGAAAGGTCATTAAATTCACTTGATCTTTTTGTTGCGTATTTTTTTGACTTTGATTCCAATCTTGTTGCAAAGGAGTTGAAGTAATAAAATCATGAAGTGTGGGAGTCTTATTAAATTCTTTTAAAAAAGATTCATTAAATTCAACAAGAGAAGAAACAAATTCCTGCACATTTTCCCATTTAAAATCACGCATTTGTGCACTTTTAACTTCGTCATTGATTGCTTTTTTATAATTAACTGCTTCAATTAACTCAGTCAAAGCATACGAAAAATCTTGCTCAAAGCGTTGTTTGGAATTTTCCAAAATCCCTATAAATCCCTGAAGAGAATCCAATGCCTTTTGGCTCCAATGAGAAGACACCTCTTGAACCGCCGGTTCTCGATTGGCTAAAGATTTTAAAACATTCCATAAAGGGAGTTGATGTGAACGGTTATAAGCTGTTGCAGCATCTAGAGAGGCCTCTCCAATCCCACGCCTTGGCTGATTGATAATGCGTAAAAGAGCTTCTTGATCTAACGGATTTGCGATGACTCTTAAATAAGCAAAAAGATCGCGCACTTCACGTCTTTCGTAAAACTCTGTGCCGCCAAAAATCTCGTAAGGAATCCCTTTAATCCATTGATCCCCATCCTTCCAGGCATAATTCATTAAAGCGAGCTCAAAAAGACGTGATAAAGCATTTGAACGATAAAGAATGGCAATATCTCGCCATTTTAATTGATATTTTTCTCGCATATGAGCAATGCGATAAACAACAGCCTCAGCCTCTTCTTTATCCGAGGGCGCATGAAATACTTCTATCAGATCCCCTTCTCCTCGATTGCTCCATAAAACTTTTTGATAACGGGTTTGATTGTGACTAATCACTCCATTTGCCGCTTTTAAAATATTGTTTGTCGATCGATAGTTTTGTTCAAGTTTAATGGTTGTCGCATCTGAAAAATCTAAAATATTCTTAACTTCCGCACCCCGCCAGCCATAGATAGATTGGTCATCATCTCCAACAACACATAAATTTTGATATTTTCGAGAAAGTAAAGAAGCCAATTTGTATTGGACAGGATTGGTATCTTGATACTCATCGATCATGATGTACCGATACCGTTCCTGGTATTTTTCTAAGACATCGGGAAAATTTTCGAAAAGCTGAACTGTTAAACCCAATAAGTTATTAAAATCGACAGCATTATAGGCACGCAAACTAGCCTGGAGCCGTTGATAAATGGTTCTTGCAAATTCGTCATGCCATTCCGAACCTGTATCACAGATTTCCTCACTCGCCAAACCTTTGTTTTGTGCTTGATTAATCACGGCCGTTGTACTGGCCAAGGAAGGTAATTCCGCTTCATGTTCGAGCACATCACGTGCAATCAATCCGATCAGGCGTTGCACATCTTTTTCGTCATACAAACTAAATTGAGGTGTATAACCAAGCTTATGAATTTCAGCCCGCAGTATTTGCATACAAAAACTATGAAATGTGCACAAAGAAATTTGCTTGGCAATGTGGGGAGCAGCAAATGCTCCAATGCGATGACGCATTTCCGCAGCCGCTTTGTTGGTGAATGTGAGTCCCAAAATCGATTTTGGAGAAGCCCCTTTTATCGACATTAAATAAGCCATGCGCACAGTCAAAACCTTGGTTTTGCCACTGCCTGCACCAGCTAAAATCAATACGCGACCATCTGTTGTCGTAACTGCAGCTCTTTGCGAGGGATTTAAGGCATCTAGTTCTTCTTTAAAATCATTTTTCATGATGATTCCATCTTTGATTTTGTGAAAAAATAGAGTGTATTTTTTTCAAGGATCAAAGTAAAGCGACTTGATTATCGGAGGGCTGAAGCAAAAGTAACATTTCCTTTTGCACATCTTGAGTTTTTAGATTTTTGTGAAACCCACGAGGTTTCACATTTAAATCTAAGTGAGGGGGAAGCAAATGATGACAAGTTCTAAATGCTTCACGCACAGTTCTTTTAAAGCGATTGCGATCATGTGCCTTCCCGTATTTTTTAGATACGGTTATCCCAAGCCTTGTTTGCGCATGTGTGCGCTTACAAAATTCAATCATCACATAACACCCGAAGCATCGACTACCCTTATGAGATAACCGTTGATACTGTTTTCGGGTGCGGATTTTTAATGCTTTTGGAAAAGAGCAAGAGATCACCCTTTATTACGCTCTAGTTAATTGCTTACGTCCATGGCGGCGTCTGCGATTGATAATTTTACGTCCATCGGCAGTTTTCATTCTTTTACGAAATCCATGCTCTGATTTTCTACGACGTTTGCTGGGTTGATACGTACGTTTCACGATTTTTTCCTTATACTGACATTAAAAAATATAGGTTTTCTTCGTTCAGAAGTGATTATACTCTAACGGCAAAAGGATAGCGAACACCTTGAATAATTGCAAGCTTAAACTCTTAATGACACTCAAACTTTGCCTGCATTTTTATCAAAAGCAAAACTCTTTTTTCTGTTGTATCAGTAAAAACGCTTTTTTAATAAGATAAAACGAATTTTCTAAACACAATCTGAAAAAGGAAATCATTATGCATGCTCCAGCGCTTTCCCCCTCCCTCCCCCCGAAAGCCTCTGTCACAGAAAAATCCCTCGAAAAAAAATCGCCCGTTGATTTTATTGATAACATCCTAAAAAAAATCAACTTTTACAATCCCAAAGAATTCGTCGAACTCGCCCAAACAATCACACAGCTGGAGTGGCGCTTATTATCTACTGATCCGATTAATGCGAATAATTTAGATGACCCACACGACCTCACTCCCAAAACAACAGCTAAAATAACGTGGATTTTCCTCAGAACTTTAGGCGACACTTTTTCTGGTCAACAAAAATTACTCAAGGAAACACTATGTTGTGTCGCTAAGCAAAACTTAGAACAATTTGAACCTAAAGACCTTGTTAGTATTGCGCGTGTTTTTGATGACATCGAATATCATGAAATAAATCTTTTTCGATTCTTAAGCAGAAAAATATCGTCGTGCGCTTCCAGATTGACCCCGGAAGATATCGCCTGGACCCTTTTTTCTTTTCGAAAAATAACCCCCCTTCCAGAGCTTATTTTTCGCCGCTTGACAGTTTTGGCGTTTGAAAAAATCCAGCTTTTTAATGCGCAAGAGCTAGCCATTACGTTTAAAGCCCTAGTGCAGGCCAGTTATTGCAAAAACGAGCAACTTTCGCAAATTAGCTATCGAATTAAAAATAAGGTCAATGATCTTACCGTAAGCGATGCGATCCATGTTCTGTGGGCCTATGCCTATGACGCACGCCAAAATAAAAAAGATCCCTGCTTTGTTAGAGATTCAAATTGGGAAACTCTTGAACAACTAAAAGAGGTCTTTTTAAAAAATGCGACTTCATTAAATGCCGATGAAATCGTCCGAATCGCTTGGTCATATCACTTCTTAAATTGTATCCATGAAGATTTATTACGAGAACTATGCAAACATCTAGAGCCAAAAATAAATGACTTAACAAATGACGGTCTTATCAATATTACCAAGATCTTTATCAGCTTAAATTTTATTGACAAGAAATTGCTTTGGAAGCTCCTTAAAAAGATCGAAGATAAAGTAGTGGATAATCCCCATCAGTTTACTCCTTCCAATCTTTCGGAGCTAACCCATGCGATGCTCATGGGATATTGCCAATCAGAAGACTATACAACATTCATTTTAAATATGCTGGATGTCATCTTTCAAATCGATCCATCCAGGTGGAAGGCTCATCAACTATCGCAAATACACACCATACACCTAATCTATACACTAAAATCGAAACAGGAAAAGGCAATGCCTATTCCATTGCAAGAACGCATCGACATCCATCTTAAAGGATTAAAAGATAAAAAACCCATTAGTTCAGATTTTCACTTAAGCGTCGCAAAATGCATTGAGAATATTTTAGGAAAATCGGAAAAGGAATTTCAAATCGAAACGTATTTTGTCGACATTGCTTATCCTGCACGCAAACTTGTCATTGAGGTAGATGGACCGGCTCATTTCGATCAATTTGGCAATTATTTGCAGAAAAATGCTGTAAAAGAATTCGTGTTAAAATTATTGGGATGGCAAGTGATTCGCATTTCCAAGGAATGGCCCGGGTATGAACATATATTTCACAACGAATCAACCTCTTTACAAAAGATGCCCACACAATATAAAAAAAAAGAGCTAAAGAATTTGCGCATACAATTCCTCAATAAACTCTTAAATAGTCACGAAAATTAATCTGAAGAAGTCCTGGGCCCAACCAAGAGTCCAGGACTATTTTCTCTCCTAAATAGCCTAATTTCTCGATATCATCATTTAAAATAAATTGCAGTTTTTTCACCTCCTCCATTACTTTCCCATAAATATAGATCATCAAAAAAAATCACATATTTGTTGGGAAGCTTGCCATGAACTCAAACGTTTCTTCATTATTTCCACTACCTCCAGATTTTCCCGCATCAGAAACTCTTCACGCTTTGAAGAAAAGCCCAAATCCAGAGGAGGAGCTTAAATCCATTTTTAATGACAATCCCGACCAGCAATTCAAGTTTCTTTTCTGGGGCATTTTAGCTTCTTTTAATAGCCCCGAATGGTTTCAAAAGAATTCCAGTTACTTTAATCGCCTTCATGTCAATTTGATTTCTACCTCCGATTTTTCTTCAAATATTGTCACACACGAATCTCTCACCCAAAAAAAAAGAATCCGACGTATCGAGGAACTTTTCGAATTAATAAAAGCCCCCCAAAAAAAATTTTGTGAAATTCTAACGAGAAAAAAACAGGAATGCCTTCATTCATTCATCACGTTGGTTGAACAAGCGCACCTGAATCAAGACATTAAAACGCTTAATCACTTGCGACAAATTTTTCGCAGTCATCCTAGCGTAAAAGATGTGATAAATTCTAAAAAATTTAGCGAAGACCCTTGCTTACTTCTGGTCCAAAAAAACACGATTATCCGTATTTTTGGATCGTCTAAAGAGTTTCAGTCTCTAACAAAAGAAGCAAGCATCACATATTCAGAAGATTTTCACTACACGCTCCTTAAACTTCCGTCACATTGGTTTCCAAAAACTAACATCTCACCACCTCCCCACGCCTTCCTCATAGCGACTTGGGAGCACATAACTGGTTTACACGATTTCGATCAATTAAAAGCTTACCTATCTTCTGAACCAGACACCCTTTTAGAATTGGGAAGAGCCTGTATCGATTTCTCAACTCCTACGGAGTGGATTTATCAAAATCAACCAACGATCAATCATTTAATCCAATGTTATAATGATTTCTCAGAAAACGGGATAGACAAGGAATTAAAACAAGAGCTAAACCAAACAAACAAAATCCTTAAAATTAAACAACTGTTTGCAACTGATGAAATTGAGCTTCCTCCTAGAGACCTTCAAGAAATACGCTGGCAACACCTCAATGCTTACCATAAATTTTACGAAGCCCTCAAAATAAATGATCCGTTTACCATGATCCAATTAGTTAAGCTTATCCCCCCCTTAAAAAAAATTATCATTCAATTCTCCAAATCCGAATCAATGCTCCTGGAACAAAATAGAGCCTTAATTGGAGCCTATTTATTAGCATTCAAAAATCAAATACCCAACGATAAAGGCAAAGACAAAGACCCTTCATCCGAAGATGACTCAATGACACTTCAGCAAGTGCATGATGCATTTGAACAAGAAAAGAAGTTTATGAAAACGGATGCATGGGAAAAGCTCGAAAAAGAAGGCCGAGAAACGCTACAAGCCTTTCGTAAGTCTATTGATATTCAAGAGTTTACTGAAGGCGGACTGGAAATGCTCATCGATAGACTCCCAAAAGACTTCATGGATTCCGCCCACCAACTTAGGAAAGCAGGGGTCCCACTTAGCGACTGCTTACTCTATCAATTAGTGGAACATGAAGAATTAATGATTTATTATTTTGCCCTTCAAAGGAAAAGAGAGACGGCCTTACTAGAACCCTACCTACCAAAACCTAACACGCCGTTAGAAGATTGCGACCTTGCTTTTCCAGAAGAGGACATCAACATATTCTTTTCGACATTATCCGAAAATCCGCAATGGCTGGCCCAACAAATCCATACTTACACCACAAAATTTAAAAAAAACAACGCCATTGAAAAATTACGAGCCATTTTAGTTTTTATCAATGGGAACGAGAAATTATGCAAAAACATTAAAGACCGCTTGAAGCTGGAAGAATCACAAATTCTCTTTTTACAAAAAGAATTTAAAAATGAATTTGAAATACTTTACCAAATTCTTCCGTAGCAACCTCAGCTTTGGCTCAAAACTTCAAAAGTCTAAGTTTTAAACGAATGGGGAATTTCAAGTCGAAAACATTTCGCCTTCAAATAAATCCAATTCAAAAATATGTTCTTATCGAACTTTTGTATCTTTATCAAAGCAAAGAGAGAGAAAAGGATTGAAAAGAATTCTCCATTGATCTATAAAAAACGGATAACTATTGAAAAAAGCTCATAAAGAAAAATCAGGGTATTGTCATGAAAGTAAAGGCATCGATTAAAGCCGATAAATCCAAGGGAGACATTCTGGTCCGCCGAAATGGACGTCTCTACGTACTTAACAAAAAAGATCCCAATCGCAAGCAGAGACAAAAAGGTCCTGCACGTAAAAAATAAGAAAGGAAAATTATGGCCAAGAAGTCATCTGTCGAAAAGCAAAAACGCCGCGAGCGCATTGTCAAGCTCAAGTGGGACAAAAGACAAGAGCTCAAGAATAAAGTCTACAATATGAATCTCAGCGAAGAAGAGCGAGAAGAAGCACGTACGGCTCTTAACAAAATGCCTAGAGATTCCTCCCCTATTCGCCTTAGAAATCGTTGCCAACTCACAGGGCGCGCAAGAGGATATCTTCGTAAGTTCAAATTGTCTCGTCTAACTTTTCGAGAAATGGCTCTTGCCGGATTACTTCCTGGGGTTACTAAGTCCAGCTGGTAATTAGAAAATTCAAAAAAGCTTAGACTAAGCGCTAAGCTTTTTTTTGATCTTTATCCGTTTAATTCTTTTCAAGACAGGTCATTAGCGACCGAAGATCCTCAATTTTTTCCCAACCCGTCATCCCCTCACTCCACACTAAAGTAGACAACCGAATCTTCTCTGCTTTCCAAAGATCGATCAATACGGGCATCGAAACAGGCCCCACGGACTTTTTGTTTACATCTACATAAAACCAATCCTTACTCCACTCCACTGGATGCACATCTAACAACTCTTCCTCTGAAGAAGAGGTTGAATCCGACTCCTGTTCCGCCTGCTTTTTTTTCGAAAGATCGGGTAACAGAAATAAAACAAGCAGTCCAAGAAGACTGAATAACATACCAATAACAAACCACCGGAATGGATCACGCCCTTTAACTCGCGCATATTGAGCAGCAAGACTTCCAACTAAGGCTAAAAAAATAAGTGAAGAAAAAAAATGCACAAACTACCTTGTAAATAATAACTGAACCTTGTTCAGTCCATTTTGAATAAGATTTATTATACAGCGATTCCTTGAAAAAGTCAACCTCATCCTCTAGAAAACAAAATATTTTATTGAATTCATTCTAAAATGCAAAAGAACGTTTATTTTATTAGTTTGGCATGTTACATTGAAAAACAATCAGATTGTTTGTTTAAGGAGCTTGCCAGATATGGGAGAAGAAAAAACTCGCAAAGTCGATACCAAAGAGTTCGAACTACCTGAAACTGTTTTCATCCGGGATATTGAAAATCGTGTCTTTCAAGGGATTGTTCTACAATGCTTAGCCAGAGTAGAGGGGATCACCCTTGTGGAAGGAAACTTTATCGATAGTATTCTAGGACGTGGAAATGTGGAGGGTGGAATCAAGGGGATCTACTCTGAACAAGACAACAAAACACATACCGTTGACATCAAAGTAGAAGTGAACATCTGCTATGGGGTTTCGATTCCTGATAAGGCGGAAGAAATTCAAACTAAAATCGCAGAAGAGATCACAAAAATGACGGGACTTCATGTATCACGCGTGCATGTAGTATTTAAGAATATCGTCTCTCCTTCACAAATGAAAAAAATTCTCGGACCAAGTGCACCTATGCCCGTGGAATCAAACCTAGAAGACGAATATAACGACGAGTTTTAAGCAAATCCGATGGGAAATCTGTTTTATTTTTTAATGAATTTTGTTTTAGCTCTCTTCTTTCTTTTAGTTGGAATTGCATGCTTGCTTGTTTCATTTTTCCCGCAAATGCGGATTGAAATTTTGCGACTCATTACAGACGGAACATGGATCATTTTTTCTGCGGGCGCCATTTTTGTGCTCATTAGTTGCACTATTTTTTTTCAACTCTTCCTCACTTCCCGACGCAAAAGCTACGTGATTCGCTCAGGCAAAAATGCTGTCGAAGTGGATCAATCTCTAATCGAAGAATATTTAAATCTTTATTGGAGGCAAGTATTTCCCCATCATGCGATACCCACACAGGTTCAGATTAAAAAGAATCAGATTTATTTAACAGCTGATTTACCTTTTATGCCTGAAGAGGAACAAGGGACATTTCTTAAACAATTTGAAGAGAATATTAGCGAACTTTTTACTCGTACATTGGGCTATCGAAACGATTTCTATCTATCGATTAACTTCCAAGAAAAACCTAAAGCCTTACCAGAAAAGTAAGCTCCCTAACTTTATTAGGGAGCTTCCGAATTATTTGGAAACTTCCGTTTGATCTTCTACTTTACGATCTCCTACAACTTGCTTAACTTTTTTAACAAGATCAGCTTTTGCCTTTTCGTTTGGCACTGTTCCTTTTAAGTTAATCGTCCCTTTGATGATCACAATTTTGATGTTACCCGCTTGAGATTCAAGATCCTTATCTTCTGCGATCGCTTGACGGATTTTTCGCAACCAAGGTCTGTCTGCATAAGAATCAGCTTGATCGCCAGGATGCGTGTCCGTGATTGAAGCATCTTTAGACTTCGTGCTTGTCGCATCTAATGCACTATCTGCATCAGCTGTATAGTAAGAGCTCGGATTTGGTGGTGTAGGACCTGTTGGAGTTTCTTTTTTTTCACAAGCTGTAAAAAGCATTCCCAATGCAGGCAATAGATAAATCACTTTTTTCATAATAACTCTCCTCAAATATTTAAGAATTGGGGTTAGAAAAAATCAAAACCTAACCTTTTAAATTGGAATGTAAGAATCCCCTCGCATCTTGTCAATATTTTTTTTATATATTTTAGATAGTTTTCTTAAAAAATAAATTCTGATAATATTGCTTGGAATTTCTTAAATAAAAGGGTTTAATAATGAAAGTATTAATAAAATCTTACTCACTTAATGCCGCTCTAATAAAACCCTTTTCAGATCAAGTGAAAAAAGGCAAATGGCATCATTGGAAAAGAACCTTCATTGTCGAAAACCACACAGAATCAGGATATGCGGCGGTCACTTTAAATGCGTGGGAAAGATTTTTATCCAAACTGACGCAACGATTCATCACAAATGAACTTAAAATGGGACAAATCCATTTTATCGATCGCTCAAGCATTGAAAAAAAAATCTCAGATGTCACTCACCCTCTAATTTCCACCCCAAAGACTCATCCCTCTGAGCCGATAACCAAAAGGCAGCAAAACTATCAAAATTCAAGAGTAGGACTTAAAAATGCAGAGGAACTTTCATCTAAAGAACTAACAGACATCATTGCGATCTTTGAAAAACAAAAAGACAAATCCTCTGCGTCTGTGAATCTCAAAAAACGCCCCTTTCAAAAAAACACATATGAGGCTATTTTGCGATCAATGATTTCGGAAGGTGAAATTGCTGGCTATATTTTAGCGGGCATGGATTGCAAAATTTATTTTGATAGGAATAAGCTTCCTAAAGATGAAGCCCTAGTAGATATAACAAAACTCAAGGTCTTCTGGCAAAAAGTTAACGACCTCAGAAATTTACCCACTAACAATTTCTCCCCTAAAGAATTTGGCTATTTTCTTTCTGTTATTGAAAAGCTCGAAGTCCAATTTAATGAACGATTGATTAAAAATTGGGATCAAGCCTTTCTTTTACCTCCAAGCAAACTTTTTTCCACACAAAAAGCCAAAGTACTCGATTATCTTGTCAAAAATAAAGTGATTGATGCTTGGACTTTAGATGAAGATAATTGGTATGCAAGAATAGATGAAAATGACCTAATCGTTAGAAAGCCTTCAGACCAGTGGCGAAACAGGGAACTTATTTCGCAAGGTTATCAAAAAAACGTTTTAAACATAGCCGACGTTCATTTAGCCGTCTATGGTTTAACCAATCTACAAATTGATTTCCTTTGCCAAATTACACATGATTTGAATGCTTTAAATTCTCACGAATCTTTGTACTATGAACTAAGACAAAAATTATCCGTTCCAGGATCCCTCAATGAAGATGAGGTTTATATTTTAAGCAGAATGCATGAAGAAAAACTCATTCATGCCGTTAACGTTATCGAAAATAAAAATTATCTATATCGAATCATTGTATATCCAACCGCAAAAAGCGCGGTAGAAGACTTTTTAAACAATGGGACAAATTTTCGAAAAGCTTTATGGCAACAAAATTTCTCACAGGAAGAAGCCTCTCAAATACATGCCCTTCGGAAAAATTTTATAAGCGGAGAAGTTGTACAAGATATCTCCTTTTTATCTAGTAAGGCTCACACTTTTTTAAGTCCCTATTGTCATATCTTACACAATCCTGAAGAAAACACTTATGAAGCCAAACTCCTCGAATATAAAGCCAAAGATTTTTAATGTATGTTTACACAATATCCTCTCTTTCAATCTCATTTAGATGTGGCACATAACCACTGGAAAAAACTCGTCAACCCCGGTGACACGGTGATTGATGCAACCTGTGGGAATGGACATGATACACTCATCTTAGCCAAACTTGTGCTCGACTCAAGCTCAGGATGCGTGATAGGAATGGATGTGCAACCACAAGCAATTGCAGCCACACGCGAAAAACTTGCAAAAGAATTATCCGCAAATCAAATGGAACGCCTACATTTGCATTGCGCCTGCCATTCTATTTTTCCGATTCAAACCGAAAATTCGGTTCAATTGATTGTCTATAATTTAGGTTATTTACCAAAAAGTGACAAGTCCCTCACAACATGTGTGAATACAACACTTATAAGCTTACAAGCAGCCCTCTCTTTAATTGCTCCAGGAGGAGCTGTGAGCCTTACATGTTATCCTGGGCATGAAGAAGGAAAAAGGGAGGAAGAAGCAATTTTGAACTTTGTTCAAAAGCTTCGACCACAAGAATGGAGCTGCAGCTACCAAACTTGGGTCAACCGCCAAAAAGCACCTGGCTTACTTCTGATCCAAAAAGCGAACACCAAAAAGTGTTTGATAACAGAGTAACAAATGGTTCACCCCATTGATCGCTCTATGCGGCGAAGCTTCAGGAGGCAAATGAAAATAGCTTGCGATGGAGTCCTTTGATAAACTTATTGCATCCGGGACATCTTCATTGATCATTTGCCAAAGCTCGACTCTTTTCGTCCAATACATCGAAGCTAAATCCAACCAATGATAAGGCCAGTTCAAACGCTCTTGTGTATAGGTATCGACCAGTTGATTAAAAAAAGGACGATCAAAACTTGGATTTTGACAAATAAAGACAGATTTTCCCCTCTCGATTCCAAGCTGAGTAAAAAGAGCAATGACCTCTTCTCGAATGTGCAAAGGAGCATCTCCCCCTAAGACCAGTTCACGCGTGTAACCGTTAATCTCTAAACTCATAGGATCAGTTTTTTGCCAAATCTCAGAGGGATGATTAACCAGCTTTTGATAGGTGGCACGGGTTTGATTTCTTGATAAATCCACAACTTTAAAAGCGATGTCTATCACCACGTGTTTAGTACAATCTAAACCTGTTGTCTCTAAATCTAAAAATACAGCTTGCATAAAACCACATAAATTCAGGAATTAAACTTCCGATATTGGAGTATTTATCTCTCAATTTAACAAACTTTCTTCTCTGAAAACAAGAATAAAGATTGCTAACAAGAGAGTCTCTATATTTTTTATTGATTGATTATTTTTTTAATATTTGCTAAATTGAATTTTAATACTTAAATTTACTTCAATTTTTATTAAGAATCACAGGAACATCTTTTTTCTTATGTCTCTCAATCTAATTGAAGGGTTTTGTCGTCTTCTGATGCGATTTCGTTATCCCGTTTCTCTTCCTGAAGATATTGCACAAGCCCTTGGGATTTCCTTCTCAAATTTTTTAACGTTTGATCAGCTTATTGAACAACTTATTGATCCAAATTGTTCACCTAAAAGACTTAAAAAATACATGCCGCGTGAAGATGCAGAAGCCGCCTTTGAATCCGCCTGTAAAAAAGACAAGTTTTCACAGAACTCCCTTTTTTCTTACTATTTCAATGAAGGGTGGCTAGAATTTATCCTGCAGTTTGACAGTCATTCCCGCCTACGACGCATCTATATCCATCATAATAAAATTCTGCAAGAAGAGGGCGCAGAAATTCCTCTAAAAGAGACCTCCCCTCTTTAAACTCTTCCAAAAAATTTCCTAACTTGAAACAGAACCACATAAACTTGGGTTTTAAGCTCGACT
Source organism: Parachlamydia acanthamoebae (assembly GCF_000875975.1). Taxonomy (NCBI): domain Bacteria; kingdom Pseudomonadati; phylum Chlamydiota; class Chlamydiia; order Parachlamydiales; family Parachlamydiaceae; genus Parachlamydia; species Parachlamydia acanthamoebae. The sequence continues at coordinate 224,967 of NZ_BAWW01000008.1, forward strand.
TTTAACCCGATTCGGACGTAGACTCTAACCAATAGTCCAATGCTTCCTAAAAATAGAAGGGTAATGCATGAGTACAGAAATCGAAAAGCGCATTCTTGTCAAAGTTTTCGTCGGATGTCGTTTACATGCTGAATTGCGGTTACAGCTTAACCAAAGCCACGCCTGGAAACAAGTCAAGATTGAATCTAAACCACAAGATGGCACGCTTTGCGAAGTCCACTATCAGCAAAAGGATTATGTTGGAATGTTTTTACCTCAGGAAACATTGACTCTTTCCGAATTAAAAGAATACGAACGCCTTGTCCAACAAAAATTCAAAGAGTACTGCCCTTCTTTGGAAGAAGAAACGATTAAGCTTGTTGTATTCCCCCAAATTTTTATCAGTTAATTTTCTTCTTTGGATAGGCCTCCATGACTCGCTTGATTTTAGGTTCACAATCTCCAAGACGTAAAGAAATCCTAGAATACTTTTCAATTCCTTTTGAGCAGATTTCTTCCTCTTTCGATGAAGACTCGATTGCTTTTCAAAATAATCCAGAAGAATACGTTTGCGCTATTTCACAAGGGAAAGCTGAAGAATTAGCCCGAAAATTTCCAAAGGCCATCATTTTAACTGCAGACACCATTGTCCATAAAGATGGAAAAGTCTATGGCAAACCAAAAAATCGAGAAGAGGCCAAAGATATCTTGCAACAATTAGCTGGACATTGGCACCAGGTCTACACAGGAGTGACTGTTCGACATGCAAAAGAACACCATTCTTCTTTTGAAAGAACGCAAGTGCTATTCCATGCCCTCACACCCGAAGAAATCGATTTATACCATGACAAAATTGCATGGCAAGATAAAGCAGCAGGCTACGCTATCCAACAAAATGGGAGCATCATCATTCGTTCAATTGAAGGCTGTTATTATAATGTTTTGGGATTGCCAGTCCATACCACAAAACTTTTGTTAGCAAAAGTTGGAATTAATCTCTGGGAGCACTTGTGAAATATCCCTTTTATTTTTTCAGTATCTTTAGCTTGTTTGCTTGCTTTGCTGTCTATAGCCAAACTGACTCTCCCCAAAAAAAACAAGTGCTGTATTTCATGCAAAGAGGAAATACCCAGCAAGCTTTGAGTCTTTATCGCCAAATATGTGATGAAACGGGCAAACACGATTTCGAGCTACTTGAACAAGTGGGTTTGATTCTTTTGGATCAGGGGCTACGCACGCGCGATCCAGAAGTTCAGCTTCTGACGATGTTTGGAGCTGGCATGGCGACAAATGATAAAACATTGTACATGCTTGAAGAAGGCTTAAAAAGCCCGAATCCCATGCTGCAACTCATCAGCTTAAACTTACTTGCAAGTTCTTTTGATGATGAAGCTGATGATGTTTTAATGCATGCGATGCTTTCAAATGAACTCTTAATCCGTTTAGAAGCCGCCTTTCAATTGGCCAGAAAAAAGCACCCACAGGCTGTCTCTCAAATTGAATCTTTAATGTACAAAGTGCCTGATGCATTACACCCTCTATTTCCTCAATTGTTTGCCCTAGCCGGAAATGCTGAAGCCTTTCAGATTATTCGCAAATTAATGGCTTCTCCCAATCAAGATACACGTCTTTCTGCAATTCATTGTGCTGCAAAGGCTGGTCGAGATGATTTTTTGCCTCAGATTCGCATTCTTGCTTCTCAGCACGATGTACGGCAACAAGAAATCTGCGCCTATGTCTTAGGGATGTTAAAAGATGAGCAAGCCATTCCCCTTTTAGAGAAACTTGCTCAATCGGGAACAATCTCTATTCGCCTAGCGGCTTTAAACGCGTTGTATGAATTGGGACACAAAGAAGCTTGTGAAGGAATAGTTGCTGCCGCAAAAATCCAGAATCCCTATGCCTTTACACTTTTAGGAGACATCAAAGGATATGAATCTACCCTGTACGAGCTGTCTAAATCTGGTTCTGCTGTGATTAAATTAAATGCCTGTTTAAGTTTACTTCGACAAGGTGATAGACGCTGCTTACCTTTTCTTGCAGACATTTTATTACAAGATTCCCGCGATTTAGCATTCGTCAAAGCAAATTCTCCAGGATCATCTTTGTTCTATTGGAAAATCATCCCTTCCGCTCATCATAATCTCGCCAATAACCCTTCTGCCTATGAGTTATCCGTATCGATGCGCGAGCAAGTTTTAGTGGAAACGCTAGACTTACCTGAAGAAGATTTCTTGGACATTGCCACAGTCCTTTTTGAAAAGGAACAGAATGATTTAATCCCCTGCCTAGTCGATTTACTAGAAAACGTGCAAACGCCGAAAGCGGTCGAACTCCTCAAAAGGTTTCAGCAAAAAGCGGGAGCACCCCTTATCCGCAATTACTGCAACTTGGCTCTATATAAATTAAAAATTCCCGGCCCCTATGAAGAAAATTTAAAAAAATGGGTTCTTGAGCAAAAAGATAATGAACTGATTCGATTCCGCCCTTTTCTTCCCTGGGAAACGCGCTCCGACATTTCTTCTTCCCCCTACCATCTAACACCACACGAGACCTCCCGCCTGCTGATTGATTCTTTTGAAGCTTTGGCCCGTTCCCAAAATTATGAAGGGATCCAAGTCCTATTAGAAGCGATACAAAATGGCAATCAAACAAATAAATATGCTCTTGCCGGGCTTCTATTAAGATCTATTCAATAAAATTACGCTTTCCATACATGTACACTTATTTGCGATCACAAATTAATCATCTTAAACTGTTAAAATTTCACTTTTTTTTCAGCTTACTTCTATTCGTTCCTCTTAGCTCTATGCAGGCAAATGATGACGAGAAATTAGTCGATGACCTTTTTGCCCAAGGTATTACCGTCGATTTACGCTCTCCTTCTTTTTCAGATGGCGTTTTACATACAGATCAAGGAGGCGTTATCCAAGGACGCGATATTCGCATTCAAGCAAAAGAAATTACCTATACCAAAAAAAAGCTCGATAAAAAACCAGTTTGTCTTTTGAATGCACAAGACTCTGTCATGTTAGAGTTTGGAGATTATGTGTTTGTCGGATCCCGCCTAGATTACGATTTTCAAACAAATTCTGGAGTTATTTACGATGCAAGAACAGGCATTGAGCCTTGGTATTTTGGAGGGAAAGAGATCGAATTATGCGCGGATGGCAACTACCGAGTACGCCATGGGTTTGTCACAACATCCGAAAATTACATTCCGGAATGGCAAATCTCTTCCGATGAAGCATCATTAACAGATGGACGCAATGTCGCAGCCAAAAATGTTTATTTTACTTTTGTCAAAATGCCTTTGTTTTGGCTTCCTTCTTTTAAGCTAAACCTTAATACCATTCTGGATAATCCAATTCGCTATAATGTGCGTTGGGGCGGAAGACAAGGCCCTCGTATTGGAATGACTTACGAGGTTTTCTCTTGGAATAACTGGAAAACATTTTTTCGTTTCGATTATCGAATTCGTCGTGGCCCTGGAGCTGGCTTTGAAACTTATTACCGCTCTCCTGATCATCGGGCCGAATTTCAGTCGATTAGCTATATTGCTAGAGATTCCTCTCTTTTACACCCTAGCGAAAAGCTACGCTACCGCTTTCAAGGTATTTACCACAATTCTGTTCTGGATGATAAGGTCACCATTGATCTGACCTACGACAAGTTAAGTGATAAAGAGATGGCTACCGATTATCAAGATAAAAGCCTTGAGCTAGAAACAGCCTTACGCACACAATTGCATGTTCGCCGCCAGCACGAACAATGGATTACAAACTTCTATACTGTCGTGCGTGCAAATGGTTTTCAAACGCTGAAGCAAGAACTGCCAACTATCAAAACCAGTTGGAGACCCTTTGTCTTAGGCCCCACCCGCGTTATTACGGATATGCATTTTACAGCTTCCTATCTAGATTTTGTTTATTCCACCCCAAATAAATGGAATGTCCCCGATTACCATGCCACACGCCTGGCTTATACACAGCGTTTTTATCGTTCTTGGAAAGCTGGGATTTTTAATATCAGCCCAGAAGTTGGCGGAAAATTGATTTATTACGGAAATAGCCCCAAAAAAGATGACCGTTTGCTTACATTTGGAGACTTTGGGTTCAATGCACATACAAAATTTGAGCGTTTTTTTGGAAACTGCAAACATGCCGTGCAACCTTATATGCAATATCGTTATTTAACTAGCCCTACCGTATCTCCAAACGATCACTATATTTTTGATATTGATGATGGTTGGTATCGCCTTAATTTATTACGCTTTGGGGTTAGTCAAAGTTTGTATTGTAAAGAAGGAATTGGCTGCTTCCAACGCCCCATTTTTGCTGATTTGTATGCATATGCTTTTTTTGATACTTCCACCATTCACAGTGCCGTTCCTAAGGCCTATGCGCAAGTCCGATTTGCCTCTTTTGAGACCTTGCGACATATTTTAGTCACTTCGTGGGACTTTGAGCATCAGCAATTAGATGAGTTTAATTTTCACACCGATTGGACCATCAGCCAAAACATTGCTTTTGCGTGTGAATATCGACATCGTAGTGCTTTCCACTGGAGAAAAGTGGATCAAACCAATTTCATTTTAGATTCTTTTCGCAAAGAAAATTCTTTGAGGCATTCTTCACTATCCGACCGCCGCGATACACTGCTATTTCATCTTTTTTACCGTTTCCACCCCGCTTGGTCCATTGAATTTGAATCTCGCCATGGCTGGAATCGAATGAGAGAACCTTCATACAATGAATTTGAGATTGATCTTAACACAATTATTCGTTCCTGCTGGCATGTTCAACTTTCTTATCGACACAAAGAAGATGATGACCGTCTTGCCTTATATTTATCTGTGGGAATGAAACGCCCTGATACTTCCTGTTCACGCAGTTTTTGGCCTTCTCTGGAGTTCTAATGAATATGACGATTTCTAAAGCCTCTTTAGATGATTGGCAAACAGTTCAAAATCTTGCGCGATTTTACGTTTACGATATGGCTCGCTACTGCGGTTTTTTACCCGGCTGGGAGACGCCACCAAACGGTCTTTACACATGTGACGATTTAAGCTCTTACTTCACAGACTCCGATAGATATTCTTTTTTGATAAAAGTGGATCATGAATTGGCTGGATTTGTTTTAATTAACAAAGTAGGCAGCATCCCCGAAGTTGATTGGAACATGGGAGAATTTTTTGTGATTTCTAAGTTTCAAGGAAAAGGTGTAGGCCGCACTGCGGCTGAGCAGATTTTCATGCAATTTCCTGGTTTATGGGAGGTCATGCAAATCCCAGAAAATAAAGGAGCGATTGCTTTCTGGAATAAAGTCATTCAGCGCTACACAAACGGACATTTTATGCATACTCAAACTCTTATTCCTAAACCGATAGCGCATATAATGGAGGTGTTAAGATTTGACTCCCTCTTAAATTTTAACCATTTGTAATTTTGTTCAATTATGCTATTGTTTTCTTTTTACTAATCACAAAAAGGGTTCTATGGATTTATTAATTATTGGCACTGGATATGTGGGATTAGTCACAGGCACTTGTCTTGCTGAGATGGGACACCATGTTTTGTGTTTAGATATTGATCATCAAAAAATTGATGGCCTTAATCAAGGTTTAATTCCAATCTACGAACCTGGATTGGAAGAAATGGTTAAGCGTAATATGAAAGCTGGCCGCCTCCAATTTACCACAGATTATGCGCGGGCTGTAGCTTCTGCTGTGGTTTGCTTTATCTGTGTCGATACGCCTGTATCTGCAGATGGAAAAGCCAACCTTACCTTTGTCAAAAACGTCGCGCGTTCTTTAGCTGAGCATATGCAAGAGTACCGGATTATTGTTAGCAAATCTACAGTCCCCGTGGGCACAGCGAGCATGCTTTCCTCCTTAATCCAAGAAGTCTTAGACGAACGCCAGGTAAAAATTGAATTCGATATCGTTTCCAATCCAGAATTTCTAAAGGAAGGGGATGCGATTCATGATTTCATGAAACCTGATCGTGTCATTATTGGAACAAACAGTGAACGCGTCAGCGAAATCATGCACGAAATCTACTCACCTTTTATGCTCAGCCATGATCGTTTAATTATTATGGATATTCCTTCTGCCGAACTAACCAAATATGCCGCCAATGCGATGTTAGCAACCCGTATCTCTTTTATGAATGAACTAGCAGGTTTTTGTGAACTTACAGGCGCAGATATTAACAAAGTACGCAAAGGTATTGGCGCCGATAAAAGAATTGGCTACTACTTTCTGTATGCCGGAGCTGGCTTCGGAGGGTCTTGCTTTCCAAAAGATATTCGCGCACTTTGTTCCCATGCCAAATCATTGAGATACCCAACACCTTTGTTAGAAGCGACTTTTTCTGTAAATGAACGTCAAAAAATGGTCTTGAGTGAAAAAATTTGTGATTACTTTGCCCAAAAAGATGAACAAGGGGTAAAAGGAAAAACCATCGCTGTATGGGGCTTGGCTTTTAAACCCGAGACAGATGACATGCGAGAAGCACCTTCAATTAAACTCATTGAACATCTTCTATCCGAAGGAGCGCAAATCCGAGTGTTTGATCCAGTTGCACTTGAAAACGGCCGCAAAATTTTTGGCTCCCATGCCGCTGTCCACTTCTGTTCAAGCGAACAAGAAACTGCTCAAGGAGCAGATGCAATCGCGTTAATCACCGAATGGAAACAATTTCGCTTTCTCGACTTTAAAATGATTTTAAATGTCATGAAAGGCAATGCCTTTTTTGATGGACGTAATCAATACACCCCAGAAGATATGTCGAAAAAAGGATTTGACTATATCAGTATCGGTCGGCTACAAGCTTTAGCTGAACAAAGAAAACATTTTTTAGATTCAAAATTTCCACCCATTGAGGATCATGCTTCAGCCAATGTCACCCTGCTGTCATAAAAATAGTGAGAAAATTTACCTAGAGGAATTTCAGCAAGTAGCTCTCCAACATATTGAAGCCTGTTTAGAAAAGCTTTTTCCTGAAAGCCACATGCCCTATCAATCCCTCTTTGATGCAGCACGCTATTCTTTGCTTGGTGGAGGCAAGCGCATTCGCCCCCTATTAAGCTTAGCTGTGATTCAGGCCTTGACGGGAACCTTCACGCAAGCCATTCAGCCAGCCTGCGCTCTAGAACTTATTCATACTTATTCATTGGTACATGATGATCTACCCTCAATGGACAATGATGATTTCAGAAGGGGAAAACCTTCTTTACATAAAGTTTTTCCAGAAGGACATGCCATTTTAACCGGAGATTTTCTTCTTACCTACGCATTTGAAGTTTTGTGCTCTTCCCCTGGTTTGACTGCGCAGCAAATCGTAGAACTTGTTGCCTTGCTTGCTAAAAGCGCTGGAGGTCACGGAATGATCGCCGGACAGATCATGGATATCTCGGCTGTTAACCAAACGCTCACATTGGACAATCTGCAACACATTCATCAAACAAAAACAGGTGCTTTGATCACTTGTGCAGTTGAGTTTGGTGCCATTGTTTCGGGTTGCGCACCTGTAGAACGCGCTCTTTTGCAACAATTCGGAAATGAGATTGGACTTGCCTTTCAAATTATTGATGACGTTTTGGATATCACTTCCAGCCACGCCAAACATGGAGATTCTGTCGCTTCCGATTTAAAAAACAATAAGACAACTTATGCGACGCTTCTAGGGGTTGAAAAAGCTCAATTACTAGCCCAAAAACATGTTCAAACAGCCTTAGCAAAGCTTGAAAAATTGCCGTTAAAAACCGACCTATTAAATCAACTTGTTGCTAAAGTTTGCCCACACATTCATGTATAATTTTTTTGTTGCCTGTTTATTAAAGTTTAGATATACCGCTTGATGATAAGTAAACCTTTCAAAGCAATTAACAAATTGATATCTGATGAATCAGGAATATACAAGTTACGCACCGAACGAACTGGAAGTACAGGTTAAGCACAACCCTGCTAAAAGGCTATTTGATATTTTTTTCAGCCTATCTGCACTTTTCGTTTGTGTTCCTTTGTTTATTATTGTGGCCATTAGCATTAAACTCTCTTCCAGAGGCCCCGTTTTCTTCTCGCACGAACGGATTGGAAGAGGAGGAAAACCTTTTAAATGTTACAAGTTTCGCACCATGTATCCGGATGCAGAAGTTCGCCTAAAGGAAATGTTGGTCATCTGTCCCAAAACACGGGAAGAATGGAATCAATCCCATAAACTCAAGGATGACCCTCGCGTGACCCCACTCGGCTCTTTTTTACGTAAAACATCTCTCGATGAGTTTCCTCAATTTTGGAATGTTTTGAAGGGAGATCTGAGTGTCGTTGGACCACGCCCGGTTGTCCAAGACGAGATTGCAAAGCACTATGGAGTTAAGGCAGCAGACATTTTGCGCCTACGCCCTGGAATTACAGGACCTTGGCAGGTTTCAGGTAGAAGCGATGTTTCTTACGACACTAGAATTATGTTGGATCAAAAATATGTTGAAGACCAATCGATTATCTTGGATCTTAAACTCATTGCGAAAACAATCCCTGCTATTTTCACATCTAAAGGCGCTTATTAGGAATGAACCTCTATTCCAAGCAGATTAACAGCGCCTTTCTCATTAGTTTACTTTTCACGTTTCTTACACCCGCTCTTTTTCACTCCTTGCGCATCTTGTTTTTTTCCCCTTTTCTCGTTATCCTTTTTTACAAAAAAAAACTATCGGTTTGTTTGTGGAGTGCTTGCTTATGTGGAGTAATTATCGATCTTCTTTCCTCCCACTCACGTTTAGGCATCCATGCTTTTGCCTATGTCTGCACAACGTGGATCCTTTTTGGTTTTAAACGCCATTTTTTTGCAGATAGCTTGAGCACATTACCTATCATGACTTTCTTTTTCTCTGTATTGACTTCGACAATCTTACTGCTATTGGTTTATACGTTTGAGAAAAACATTCACATTCATCCAAATTGGATTTTAACTGACCTCATTTTTTTCTCAGCTCTCGATGCCTTGTATGCATTTTGTATTTTTATTCTTCCTGCATGGCTTTTTGGAAAGCCGATCAGAAAAGGAAGGGAGTATTTTAGAGAAAGAAGCTTTGAGAAGGGCTAAAAAATGTTGCCGCAAACCTTGAAGGCTGCGGCAATCATAGAGCAACGATTAAGGCTTTTTATTAACATCCGGGACAATCTTTGTAGAAGAAGGAACTTTTTTATCTCCCTCTTTTTTCCCGTCATCAACATCCTCATCGTCATCATCGTCGTCATCGTCATCATCATCATCATTTGAATCTGATTTTTTCATGCATGCTGCAAATTTTTGGGCTTTTTGTTGCTGAATATCATCAAGCATTACCTGAATTTGCTTTGTATCTTGAATCCCATGTTTTTTCAAAACAGTTGAAAAAACCCCTAAAAGTGTCTCTCTGAAAAGTTTGACAGCGGCTTGACGATCACTTGGATCCTTGAGGGGGTTTGGGTTCATGCTAGCCGCTTTGCTTTCAACAAGCTTAATCACTTCTTTGTCTTGTTGTTTAAGCTCAGAGATAATTGCAGCCCATTCTTTCTCAGGCACTTTAAATTTTTTTAAAGTCACGCTAACAAAAGATTCGGGGAAATATGAAAGCAAAAGCTCTTTTGAACAATCTTCTGTTGTTTGTTCTGCAGCCTTAGCTTCAAAGGGCATGGCAAAAGCCACGACTCCCAAATATAATGAAAGCGCACAATTTAACAGCTTCATTCTTCTCTCCTTAATTTTGGATAAGACTAAACTCAATATGGAATTGGATTTTTGTTTGGCGTTAGCCTCCGACTATCTAAGCAAGCTTTTAATCGTGTCGCATGACGCCCCTTGATATATTCAAAACTAGATCGAATTACAACTGGACTTATCGGATTTGCGACATTTAAAGCAAGCATCACATCGCTATATTCCGCAAATAAAACTTGCATGAGAATGCGTACTGCCCGATCTGGATCAAAAGGATTTAGTAATGGGTTCGGACGCATTTGATTGGCAATATTTTTGACTTGCGCCACAATCCGCTCTCTTCTATCTCTGAGAGACTGGTAAACGAGCATCCATTGACTTTGAGCCACCCCGTTCATATTCAAGGCTTCACTCAACACATCATAGGAAAAAAAATTGACCTCTATTTCTTTGAAGCAAGCTGGCGTATCATCATAAGCCATCACGACTTGCGAGGGTATTAAAAGAATAAATAGAGCTAGAGCAGTCCCTAAAAAAACCTTATCTGAAAGACTTAAGTATTTAAAAAACATACACTTAACCTCATTCATCACATTTCGGTTTTATCATCTTTTCATAGACTATGAAGGGCATTCATTTTTGTAAAGCTCTCTTTAAAAAACTAATCTTTTCAAAATAAATTAACTTCATCAATGATTAAAAATATGATTGCTTATATACATCAAATCTGGTTTGTTTAAAACTATTTAGGAACGAAAACATTTGTGTACGTTGATTGCATTTTTTAACTATTTTTGAGAATTATTATGACTAGTAAAATAGGATCTGGATCAGGATCCGGCATTTCCAACCTTATTAATTTTTATGAAGCTCCTCTATCCTCATCCCACGTTGGATCGCTTTCTTCAGCGAATTCTTCTAGATCTCAAAACGCTTCCGAATCCAAAAACCAAGTGCCCAAACTCAATCTCTCCCATTCTGCAGTAGATAAAACAAATGCTGTTTCAGCGGAAATGCTCAAAGCCGAAAATTCAATGACTTCCCCACGTCTAAAGCAAGTGCGCATTGGTGCGCTTTCATCGGCAAATCCCCTGAGTATTTCTTCCACTAAACCGAATGTGCCACAACTTAATCTTGCTTCAAAAGTGGAAAAAGTGGAGACCGTTTCAGCAGAGGCACTTCATCTATCTCGAGCTGAAACTTCTCTGACTTCTCCTCTCCATAATCAAAAGCGAACTCGAAGCCGTTCTGTCGCAGCAATGCATGAAATACGCCAAGCACCTTTTATAGAGACAGCTAAAACAAGTCGAAAGTCCTCTGAAAATATTCGAAAATCATCCGATGTCGCACAAGTCGGTTCTCGTCAGTTAGTTAAGAATCCTTTTTCTTCACCTCTTTCACCAAGAGATTCGGAAAAAGAAAAAGAATCAAAAGCAATCAAATATATCGAACAAAAAATGAAATTTTTTTTAAAAAAAGATTTCGATAATTTATCTTTTGAAATTTTTCAAACAGATTGCTTTTTCGGACAGCTCACACGCTTTATGGTAAAATTAAAAGCTATCGAAAATGAATTAAAAAAATATTTCAAAAAAAACACAGTCGACAAAGAAGATTCCCTTAATGTATTTAAACAACAATTAGAACACTTACTTTCTTCTTCTCCTGAAAATAACATCTACAATAAAGTTGAAGAACTTCGAAACTTTCAACCATTAATCGCCAAGTTAATTGAATTAAATAGCTATTTTATAAAAACAAAAAGCAGCCATAATCCCCTCTATGCTTTAGATGAATCAGATTTAAAATTTATTCAATTCATGCTCGATTGGAATATCTCAAACACATTTTATTGGACTCAAACGAAATCTGAGACGACATATAAAATTCCTGCTACAGAAATCATGCGCTCGCTTAGCCCTAAAGAAACCAACCGAATCATTGCGGATGTTTTTTTAAATGGAAGTCACTTGATCAAAGCAGACACGCTTATAGAATCAAAAGAAGAATTATTTACAACACTTATCACAGCGATTGATGCAGCACAAGGCTTAAGCGAAATAGCTGTTACTGACCAAGTCTCTCTCTTTCTATTTTTTGTATACGGAGAACCCAAAGCCTTAAGAGTCATCCATGAAGCTCTTTTATCTCCAACAGTCAACTGGGACCTGATTTGTGAAACACTCAAATTCCAAATCCCAAGGAATCTTATGGAAAAATTTGAGTCTTTGCAACCTAAGCTTTTGAAAAATATGCAAAAAGCCTTTGCTGAGATCCCTTATTTCGATAGAGAAGACCCCTTATCAGTTCACGAAATTTTCAGCTTTCTTGATACAATTAATAAAGGTCTGGTCGATTGGAAAATTGTCCAACAAGTTTTAAATTGGAAAGCGTCTAAAAATGAGGAAAAAAGCCAATTTGAGCGCAAAATGGACACATATGCTCAAAGCATTAATGTGGCGATTAGAAAAAGTGAAAACACTCTTTTACGTCTTCTAGTTCCCCCTTATAAAGCTTTGCAACTTTGTACAGTCAACTGCCTGGGGTACGCAACTTCTATTTATAGAACCTATTTGCCAGATTTAAACAATGGTTCGTGTGATCTATTAATGCGAAGCACTGCCGATGTAAAACGCAGCTTTCACTTGACTGTAGAAAAAGATCAATACAGCATTCAGATTCCTTTACAATATGCAATCTATCCTAAAACCAATCCTGAAGACAAAGACTGTGTTCAAGTTCATCTAGGGCTTCGTTATATTACGCTTAACACGAATTTGATCATTTCTTCCGATTTGCAAAATATCCAAGGAAAGATAGAAACCGCCCTTATCGTTCACAAGGAAGGGAAAAAAAATTCTGCCAAAATATTAGATGTATTAAAGTCTTTCCAAAAGAGTTCCGTTGAATTAAGAACTTTATTTCCGGAAAAGACTTTCTCTCCTTTCCAATTGAGATATCAAGAAAAGCCTGAGAGTAAATCCGCGCATGACTGATGTGATTTATTTTAATGAACATTTCTATCCAAGTGAAGCTCCTTTGTTTACGGCAAAGGAGCGCGCCTTTTTGTATGGAGACGGTTTTTTTACCTCTATACGGCTTTCAGAGGGAATCCTTGCACACCTCGATTTACACCTCGAACGTTTAAAAAAAAGTGCAGAAGTTTTGAATATTTGTTTTTCTCCTATTAATGAAAAAATCATTCAAGAACTTATCGCACGCAATCATGCCGAAACGGGTATTTGGAAGTTAAAAATCATTATTACAGGAGGCGATTCGGCCTCTTTAGTCCTTCCTCAGCGGCAAGGTCAAGTTTTAATGACTTTAACACCTTACATAGAGATTCCTTTTAAACCTCTTTTTTTGGGTCTTTTTCCAGAACCCATTATGCGCCCTTTTGCTCGTCACAAAACATTAGCTTACCTCGATCAACTTGCTGTTAAGCAAATGGCGATCCAACAAGGTTTTGATGACATGCTTATTTTAACTTCTCATAAGGAAATTCTTGAAACGACTGTTGCGAATATCTTTTGGATGGATGAGCAAACTTTTTATACCCCCTCTCCCACCTTGCCCTTGCTTTATGGAATTGGTGTACAAACATTTGAAAAAATAGCGAGCAAACAAGGTTGGAAAATTCAGCATGGAGCCTATATACTTGAAGAGATCCCCTCAAATGCCTCTGCTTATCTATGCAATGCTTTAATGGGCTTTCGTCCTGTTACACAAATTGCTTATCGCACTTTTGCGCGCAATTTATCGATTGAGCATTTTTTACACAATAAACAGTAAAACCAAAGATAGCACAACAAGAGTTATTGATAGCACAGCAAAAACTTGCGGCGAAATCCCTTCTCGATAATCAACCTTAAGTCGGATTGAACTTCGTTTGTAGTTGATAAATGACAAAATAAAAATCAGAATTCCCCAAAAAATAAGAATCATTCCCACAATTCTTGCGGCAAATTCATGCACAGGATTCGCAAATGTGAGCAAGCGAACGACGGCAACTCCACCACCTACTCCAGCTAAACCTGTACGGATCCATGACAAAAATGTACGCTGATTTGCAAGTCGATTCCGCTCTTTAGCGAGTCCCGTTCGTTCTTGTGCAAGCACAACGCGTTCGTCGGGGGGGCCATTTTCATAGAGAGTCATCATCTCCTCCTTGACAAGATGCTTCGTATTATCATATTATTTCTTCACAAAAACGGTTTATCTATGACTCAAGTTAAACGGCCCTCTATTTTAATCACTAATGATGATGGAATTCACGCTCCAGGAATTAAGCATTTATGGCAAGCGATTTCTTCATTTGCTGATGTCACTGTGGTTGCACCTGCAACTGAACAATCCGCTGTTAGTCTTTCCATTACGATTCGCAATCCTTTACATATCGAAAAAGTCACATGGCCAGCCAATGTGGATGTTTGGAGTGTTTCAGGAACCCCGGCGGATTGCGTAAAACTGGGCTTAAATGTTGTTTTAGAGAGCCCCCCCGATTTAATTTTATCTGGGATCAATCGTGGCACAAATGCAGGCAGAAATGTTCTTTATAGCGGTACTGTTGGAGGTGTTATTGAGGGGATTATGCATAATATTCCAGGCATTGCATTCTCTTGCTATGACTTTCATGACCCCGCTTATGCTGCGGCAGAAAAATACATTCCCTTAATTGTTCGTCATATTCTGCAACACCCTCTTCCAAATGGAACATTTTTAAATGTTAACTTCCCCCCAAAGCATTTAAATGAAATCAAAGGGATTAAGCTAACGCGTCAAGGAAAAGAATATTGGGTCGAAAATCCTGATAAGCGGGAGCATCCGAATCAAGGCAATTCCTATTACTGGCTCGGTGCTAAATTGGCTAAATTTGAAGAGGAAGCAGACTCGGATATTCCACTCCTTCAACAAGGATATTTAACAGCCGTGCCTGTACACGTTGGAGAATTAACCGACCACCACCACCTCACAGCTCATCGAGACCATTTCGAACAACTTTCTCTTTAAAGCTAAAAAAGAGATTCAAAGCGCTTTTGCTCTGAATCTCTTTTTTTAAAGCATAACAATTAGGCAATTTCAAAATAAGAAACTACACTGATTGAATATAATTGAATGATAATTGTGAATAAGAAGCAGATACCTGCCTAAGACACCACCTATGTAGGTGGTAGATAAACGCGAGAGACGGGACTCGAACCCGCAACTTCCGGCGTGACAAGCCGGTGCTCTAACCAATTGAACTACTCCCGCAGAGTATTGTAAAGGACTGGGCGCAACAGGACTCGAACCTATGACCGCCTGTGTGTAAGACAGGAGCTCTACCAACTGAGCTATACGCCCTTGCGAAATAAGCATTAACTTTACTGTTTTTACTATTTCCGTGCAAGCGGATTTTATTCTCACCTGCATATTTTTTCGCAAAAGCCTATTTATCAATATCTTATGAGTATAAATTCATTCTGAATATAAATCGCATCGACACGTTTTTTTGCTGTACAAAACCTCACCCTATTCAGTACACTATATGCTTCATTCACAGTTTTTCCCGGATATTCATCATGAAAGATTCAACTGTTACATCCTCTAAGCCTTTATCTAGTTATATTTTAGACTACGTCTTTATGGCTATTGGAGCTTTTTTGGCCGCCTTCTCGATTTCAGTTTTTTTGATTCCCAGTAATTTGATCGACGGCGGTATTGTTGGCGTTGCCATGATTTTTGGTTATATGTTTAAGCAAAGCTTATTTCCACTTTTTCTTTTTATCTTCAACCTTCCATTTCTTTACCTAGCCTATAAGCACATAGGAAAGGTGTTTTTAATTCACATGCTGTATGCTGTGATTTTGTTTATGGGGTGCGTCGTCTTTATTGAATCTGTCCTACATGTGGAATTTCATGGAGATTCTGTGGAAGTTGTGGTCATCGGGGGAGCCATCTTAGGCATTGGCTTGGGCTTAATCATTCGTTATGGGGGCTGCTTGGATGGGACAGAGATCCTAGGATTGATCATCAATAAGAAAACTGGCTTCACAGTCGGACAAGTTGTCCTCGTTTGCAATATTTTTATCTTTGGTGGTGCAGGAATCGCATTTCAGGATTGGCATCCCCCACTCCTCTCCTTGATTACCTTTATGGTTGCAAGCAAGGTAATGGATTCGGTGATTGTGGGATTAGACGAAACGAAATCCATGCTCATTATCTCCAAGCACTCCAATGCCATTGCACAAGCCATTATTCATGAACTCGGCTTAGGTTTAACCATCATGTATGGACGTGGAGGTTATTCAGGTGATGCGAGAGAAATTTTATACGTCATTGTTGAACGTCTTCAGTTAGCTGAATTGAAAGAACTCATCTATCGAGAAGATCCTTCAGCTTTTATTGCCATTGAAAACCTGCATGAGGTCGCCAATGGAAATCAGGGCTCTAAAACTGATCGCAGTCAAAAATGGATCGAATCTATCATGTCGCGCGCTTTTGGATCCAAAAAAAATTCCAATGATTCCTGAAATTACTTTTGAAGAAGTTCGGGCAGAAGCTTTACGCTTAGGCTGGGATGATGTTGGAATCACAGAAGCACACATTCTAGAAGATGATATCGAAGCCTATAAAACCTGGCTCGCAAACAATTATCAAGGGGATCTCCAGTATATGGAAAATCACATACGCTGTGATCCCCAACAACTTTTTCCCGGTGCAAAAACCGCCATTATTTTTGTCACGCACTACAAACAAGAAAGAGTGCAATTTCGGAATGATGCTGGTGTGGTTGCCTCTTATGCAAGAGGAAGGGATTACCATCACCTCCATCGGAAAAGATTAAAAAAATTCATTCTTTGGCTTGAACAACGCTCTGGTCAAAGCAACATTGCAAAAGGTTTTAGCGATTCCACCCCTGTTATGGAAAAAGCCCTAGCCGTACAAGCTGGACTCGGCTGGTTTGGAAAAAATACGCTCCTTATTCATCGGCGCTTCGGAACTTTTTTACTTCTTTCCGGACTTTTTACTTCTTTAAACATACAGGAAAAATCGCTAAACCTACGCCTCCCTCGCTGCGGAACATGCCGTCGATGCCTCGATGCTTGCCCAACACAAGCCTTTGAAGCCCCCTATGTTTTAAATGCCACAAAATGTTTATCCTACCACCTCATCGAATCAAAAAAAGAAATTCCAGAAGAAATTCAAAAGAAAAATCCAGGCTATGTTTTTGGATGTGATATCTGCCAAGATGTTTGCCCTCACAATGTAAGACCTAAACCCTCCACCGTGCCCGAGTTTTCCCCGAATCAAGGCATGGGTGCTTATCTATCACTTGAAGATATTGAAAAGATTGAGCACAATCCGGAAAAGCTATTCGGCACGCCACTGCAACGCCGCGGCGCGACAGGATTGCGACACACATTTGAGACCTTAATGAAGGAAGATAAACATGGATGACCTTGATGCAAAATTACTAGCAACAGATTCCTGGAAAGTTTTTAGGATCATATCCGAATTTGTTGATGGCTTCGAAACGATGACTCAACTAGGTCCATCCGTCTCTATTTTTGGTTCGGCCAGGCTTCAGCCAGACACCCCCTATTACAGCTTAGCCGTAGAAGTTGCTCGACACATCGCAGAACGGGATTTCGCTATCATCACAGGCGGAGGACCTGGCATCATGGAAGCTGCAAATAAAGGCGCACAATCCGTACAAGGAAAGTCATGTGGACTAGGCATCAATTTACCAATGGAAGACGAACTCAATCATTTCATTGATACAAAATATAAGTTGCAATTTCGCTACTTCTTTGTCCGTAAAGTGATGTTTATCCGATACGCTCAAGGCTATGTTTTTTTACCAGGCGGATTTGGAACATTGGATGAGCTATTTGAAGCATTAACCCTCATCCAAACACAGAAGATCCATCCATTTCCGATTTATTTAATGGGCAAAGAGTATTGGGAAGGGCTAATGGATTGGATGCGAAGTACGGTTACCGACCATAAATGCATTTCCAAGAGCGATCTGGACCTCATCAATATCACAGATAATCCAGAAGAAGTGGCAAATGGAATTGAAAGACATTATCGCCGCGACCACGCCAAGCGAAATTTTTAAGTATTTAGAAAAACAAGCTCTCCAAAAGAGAGCCTGTTAAATAAAAAGCGAATTAATGCCTTTCCCCAACCGGAGCTCGTACAGGGGCCCCACCGCAGGACGCTTGTATACTAACTACACCTCGAGCCTGTGGCAATGCAACCGGCCTTGGAACATTACGTCCTTGCCCTGATCCAGGAACAACCCTGCCACTTAAAACAACCTCTCGTTCCCGCAATGCTTGTTGCTGCGCTACAGGCGAGGGTAAAGGCTGAGGACGCGCACTACGAGAACCAGGCAATGCTGGGTGACCTTGAACTGGCGCAGGACGACCATAACCATATATTGGACTTGTCATTACAATCTCCTAAATTAGTTTAAGCAAGTTGCGCGAACATAATTTAGCATGTTCACGTTGATTAAAATATTTGGACGGATAGAAAGAGGGTCATTGTTAACACCCAAGATTACAGTGTCATTCAGAAACCACTTTGCAGAAGTAGAGGAATCAAACACGGAAATCCCCCAAGAGGAACCATCATTGAGATAAACCAAATCATTCACATAATCGATCCCTGTAATGTAGTAGGTATAAATGCCATTGTAAAGAGGACCTGCGAATAAATTGACTTGCACCGTTACATTGGTATTTAAATTCACTAAACAATAGTCATAGATAGAAAAAAAGTTGCTATTTGGCGTCACAATAATGCTGTCAGATGTTAGCCAGTTCAATGTTTTATAACGATCATAAGAGCAAACAGTCCAGATTGAACCATCATAAAGCTCTACACTTCCTCCATCATAGGCAACAAGGTAAGGACGCTGATAGACACCTTGGTGTGTTGTGTAATAACCCGTAAATTTAGGTAATTTAGAAGAAGCTAATAAACGAGGATCTTCAGAATTTCCAAAATTGATTTCTTGACGTAAGCTTTTAGAAGTTAGCAAGACGTCTTTAACGCGCGCCTCTTCAGCCTCTTCTTTTTCTTCAGACACTTCTTGACGAGATTCTTTTACAAGTACTCTTTCTAAATAGGACTCTATTCTCTCCCCAACCGCGAGATGCACACGCTCATCTTGTTCCCGCGTTTCAATAAGCTCATCTTCCGTACCACATGCCATTGCACATACACACAGCAATTGCACAAATAGGAACCCATATTTTTTAACTTTCATCATCAATCTCCATTTTTAATTTATTTTCTACATTTAAAAATCTTGTTAGGAACGAGGACCTCTTTGGCCAACTCCCCCCCGACCTCCAACATTTCCACCCTCTGGTCTTGCTCGCGCACGCGCATTGAGTCCACGCTGGTCACCACGACTAACATCTACACCCACTCGCGCCCTTTCCCCTGGATAAGTAGACCTTTCCTCTTCGCGCACTTCGTATTCTCTAGCGAATCCCCCTTGAAAGCCGGTTTGACGTGCTGATCTTCCGGCTGAATCCCTCGCCGCTGTTCTACTTCCTGCCGGAATGTGTCCATATGTGCTACGATAAGGTTCACGACTTCTTCTAGCATACGCACTTGAGCGATCAGTCGTTAACACAGCTGAGAAGACACTCCCAAATACACTTCTTACTCCTCGCGCAAAATTCCCCCCCCTGCTTCTTTCATTTTGTCTATTAAAATCGACACGGATAGGCTCTGCACGAGGAGGTCGAACAAAACCAGGTTGACGGGATTTGTACCAAGCACATGCAAGAAAAAATAACGGAACGGCCCCAAAGAAAAGAACAAAAGGAGAAGCCAGTATCGCTATCGCGATGATTGCGACTTTAGCTTTTGTAGAAATTTCTCGTTTAACTTCCTTATCACCTTCCATACATGAATAATGAAATGGACGGTCAGTAAATATCGCGTTAGGCATATGATTTCCTTATTATTATTTATTATGATCAATTTCTAATCTTTACCTGGGGCATGATCCACAGTTTCTTTAGTACATTACTGCGCCACGCGCATTGTTGAGTACATTCACGTTAATCAAAATATTTGGACTGCTTTTACTTGAAAAATACCCATCGTTAACACCGATAATCACCGTGTCATTTACAATCCATTTGTTGAATGCAATACGATCAGATTTTTTCATTTTCCAGACTGTTCCATCCTCTAGGCAAACCTGATAATTAACATAGTCGATTGCCACAATCCAATGTGTATTAACACCATTGTAGATAGGCCCTAAAGACAAGTTAGCTGCCACAGTTTTCTTCGTATTCAGGTTAACCAAGTTATACTGATAAATAGAAAGCCAATTGTGGTTTGGTCGGATAATGATTTGATCACTTGTCAACCAATTAAATGTTTTATAGCGATCGCTTGCTTGAACACTCCAAATAGACCCATCGCTCAATTCAACTGTATCTCCTAGCGGAGAAACAGCTAATGGATTTTGATATATGCCTGGATGCGTTGTTGTTAAATTTGAGGTTGTAAATGGGAAAAACTTGGCTTGAAGCTCATTTCCTTCTTCATCAATTTTTGTTTCTGAAGCCACTTCTTCTTGTTCGGAAGTTATTTCATTTACTTCTCCCTCTTCGGCTGCACGCTCTTCTTGCAGGGTAATGTGATCTACCAAAGAAAATGGACGGGATCCAACAACGATATGCTCTTTTGGAGGCTCAATCTCTTCTGGCTGTACTGTCGTTGCCTGGAGAGCACCTGAAAAAGTTAGCAGTGTGCACACGAGTGCGGTTGATGAGTTTTTTAAAAAAACTTTCATGCCTTTTCCTTTTGTTTAATTTCATGAGAAAAGAATGATATACTCATTCTTACCCATTGTTTATTGTGTTCAACAATTGCGAATAACACGCAATATCTCTCAGAATAATTAAGGCAGTGTTAAGATTAAATAAATTTTAGATTAGCTTTGAAGATAGGTCTAAGGGGCGCCCAAGATTTTGGGCGCAAATCCTTAATCTCGTGTGAATTGTGATCCTTCAGAAATCAGTTGATCAATGTATGCAAGATCAAAGTCTGTTTCTAAAAATTTCGCATCTTCTAACATGTATAGGTG
Organism: Parachlamydia acanthamoebae; assembly: GCF_000875975.1. Lineage (NCBI taxonomy): Bacteria > Pseudomonadati > Chlamydiota > Chlamydiia > Parachlamydiales > Parachlamydiaceae > Parachlamydia > Parachlamydia acanthamoebae. The sequence goes on from NZ_BAWW01000008.1 coordinate 245,760, forward strand.
AAAAGGGATTGTGGAATGGACTCCACCGATATGGAATTCGCGTAAAGCCCTTTTTCCAACAGCTATCGCTTCATCCCGATTTTTTCCACGCACAATTAATTTTCCAATCATTGAGTCATAATTAGGTGGAATTTTGTATCCAGAATAGCAAGCACTGTCTACACGCACGCCTGGACCTCCCGGTGGTAGATAATACTCAAGCTGACCTGGAGAAGGGGTAAACCCTTTCATAGGATCTTCTGCATTAATGCGAAACTGAATGACATGCCCTTCAAAGTGAATGTCTTTTTGCGTATAGGCAAGTTCTTTCCCCATTGCAATTTTAATTTGCTCACGCACAAGATCCACCCCCGTCAATTCCTCTGTGACAGTATGCTCAACTTGAATACGGGTATTGACTTCCATGAAATAAAAATGGTGATCTTGATCTAACAAAAATTCGACTGTACCTACGGAATGATATCCTGCCGCCTTTACAACCTTGACTGCAGCCTGCCCCATTTTTTCTCGAAGTTTTGCCGAAAGAACTGGACTAGGGGCCTCTTCAATCAATTTTTGACGCCGTCTTTGAATTGTGCAATCACGCTCTCCCAAGTGGATGTAATTGCCATGTTTATCGCCCACAACTTGCACTTCAACGTGACGTGGAGACATAATCATTTTCTCTAGATAGACATCAGGATTTCCAAAACTAGCTTCAGCCTCTGCTCTAGCAGCCAAAAAGAGCTTATTAAACTCTGCTTCATGATAAGCGATACGAATCCCTTTTCCACCTCCACCAGCAACAGCTTTAATAAAGATCGGAAAACCGATTTCTTTAGCCACTTCCAACGCTTGAATAATATCGGAAACAACACCATCGGACCCTGGAATGACTGGACATCCAACACTCATTGCGGTTGCCTTCGCTCGTGCCTTATCTCCTAAAAGAGCAATGGATTTAGGTGAAGGACCAATAAAATTAAGGCCACAACTTTCGCAGATAGACGCAAAGTTTGTGTTTTCACTTAAAAAGCCGTAGCCAGGATGAACAGCGTCAGCTCCTGTAATTTCGCACGCAGATAGAATGTGGGGAATTTTTAAATAAGATTTGCTCGAAGGTGCCTCTCCAATACAAATGGCCTCGTCTGCATGCAAGACATGCAAAGCTTCAGCGTCTGCCTCCGAATAAACGGCCACGGTTTGCAAATTCAAATCGTGACATGCCCTAATAATCCGAACAGCAATTTCGCCACGGTTGGCGATTAGAACTTTTTGTATCATGAAAAAACTATATTCCTAAGAAATTTTAAAGAGCTTAGTACCAAACTCAACTGGCTGGCCGTTTTCAATTAATACTTCAGCGACAACCCCATCTACACCTGCTTTTACTTCATTCATGACTTTCATCGCTTCGATAATGCAGATCACAGTATCTTTGGTAATGACATCTCCTTTTTTCACAAAAGCTGGCTCGTCAGGAGCTGGTGAGGAATAAAATGTTCCAACCATGGGAGACTTGACATAAGCTCCGAGAGCTGATTCGGGTTTAGCTTCATCAGGAATAGGGGTTTGAAGAGAAGAGGGTATATCCCCCGTTTTAGGCCTTGCAGAGCGGTGATAAGAGTCATCATAGTGGCCTGTAAAATGAGGAGAAGATGGAGGAAATTCTGCCTCCAAGTAAGGAATGACAGTTCCTCGTTCTAATCTGAGCTCAAAATCCCCTTTTTTTAAGAAAAGTTCTTTCATATCGCTCCGGCCCATTGCAGCCATGAGTTCTTTAATTTGCTTAAGTTCCAATTGAAAGCCTCCCAATACGATCTAAACGCGTTGTATATATTCGTCTGTCTTTGTATCTACTTTGATGATATCTCCAACATCGATAAAAGGGGGAACTTGAACCGAAGCACCCGTTTCTAAAATAGCAATCCTAGATCCTGGATTCGCTCCTTTACCCTTTTCATTTTCAACATTTGATACCATGAGCTCTAAAAACTGTGGAAGTTCAACAGAAAAAACTGTGTCCCCGTAAAAAGAAGCTTTGATATCAACTCCCTCTTTCAGATAATTAACTTTAGAGCCAATCACTGCAATAGGAATTAAAATTTTATCTAGATTACGAATATCTAAAAATAAGTAGTTTTTTCCTTCCAGATATAGATATTCTAAATGTCTTTCGGTCAGAGGAACATCACTGACCGTTTGTCCGATTTTAAAGTTTTTTTCAACAACTTGATTAGTCGCAAGATCTTTCAACTTGGTTTTAATAAAAGGGGTACCTTTTGGCACGGTGACTTTAACACTTGATTCTACTCGATACAGCTTGCCGCTAATAGAAAGAATCATTCCAGGAGTAATTTGATTACTTGCAACCATAGTTAACCACGACTTCTTAAAGTGAATAAATTAAAAACAAATTGAAGCATTATTGCTTCACACGTAAAGACTCTACAGCTGTCTTCAGATCAGGAGCATTAAAAAGATATGATCCAGAGACGAGAACATTAGCGCCTGCATTCACACACAATTCAGCTGTTTGAGGGTTTATTCCCCCGTCAACTTCGATTAAAAAAGGCTTTATTGTTGCAGGATCTGCACCTTCAGGTGCATATTTACCCCCTTCACAAATATTCAGTTTATTACAAATATCCCGAGTAAATTCCACTTTTTCCAAAACTTCTGGCATAAATTCTTGTCCGCCAAAACCCGGATTCACCGTCATGAGTAGAATCATATCGCACTTGTCTAAATATTTTGGAATCATAGACAAAGAGGTTTCAGGAGAAAAAGCAAGTCCTGCTTTAATATTACATTTTCGAATATAGGCTAATGTTTCTTCCACATCTTCTGTTGCCTCAAAATGGAAGGTCAACATATCGGCACCGGCTTCGACAAACCGTTCAATATAATCAAAGGGATGATAAACCATTAAATGCACATCTAAAAAGACGGAAGTCGCGCGATTGATCGCCGCAACCATTTTAGGACCCATAGTGAGATTAGGAACGAAATTTCCATCCATAATATCGATATGGATAAAATCTGCTCCAGCATCCTCTAAACGGAGGGCTTCATCGGCCATTCGGCCAAAATCAGCGGAGAGAATAGAGGGAGCAATTTTAAGAGAATGATTTTTCATTGGTAAACTAACCCTTAGCAAAGTATAAAGCTTGACTACTGTCATATATGATTATATTAGCAAAAGTCAAGATTTTTAACCTTATGGAAATGCGGCATTTTTAAGCTATTTTACCATCGATTTCCAAGCAAACAGCCTTTCTAAAAAACCACCTTTATATTATCTTTACCCAAATCCATCTATCTTTATTTCAAAAAATCTGTCGAAGGGTTTCCTTTATGCCAAATTTTAAAGTTTTGTCGACGATGAAAATCTATTTCGCTCCTCGCTATTACACATGATCATTTTGAGAGGCATAAGAAGAATTGCCCCCTTTCATTAAGTCGCTTTGAAAGGACAAGATCTCCATTTATGCGTAGATCCCTGCTTTACATTTTGTAATCCACCCAATTTCTTTAAAATAGTTGCTCAATCATTCTCGTTAATTTAATCGGTTCGAAAGAGCCCTTGCTTAAATCTTAAAAAATTGCATATACAAAATATACATGTTTCTCAATTTTTAAATAAGCAATTCCTATGAACTCGAGTTCTCGCTCATCACTTGCAATTGGCCTGGCAATGTTCTCCATGTTTTTTGGTGCAGGTAATATCGTATTTCCTCTTCTGGTAGGCATTCAAAGTGAAAGCCAAAATATTTATGCTTCTATAGGATTACTTATCTCGGCCATTGGAGTCCCTCTTCTGGGCCTTATTGCGATGGCTATGTTTGAAGGAAATTATAAGGAGTTCTTTGGTCGCATGGGAAATACACCGGGCTTTATCATGACAGCCTTAATTTTAGGCCTCATTGGCCCTTTTGGTGCGCTACCACGTTGCATTGCTTTATCCCACTCTACCATCAAAATGTATTTACCTCTTATCTCTCTATGGCAATTTAGCCTGCTTTCTTGCCTCATTATTTTTTGGCTAAGCTGGAGACCAAGTGCCTTAGTGACTATTTTAGGTTATATTTTAACTCCTTTTTTACTGTTTTCAGTTCTTGTCATTATCGGATTCGGCTTTGTTAATTCACCATCGGCTCCTATAAGTTCCCTTTCTTGGCACAAAGCTTTTTCGAATGGTTTCATTCAAGGTTATCAAACGCTCGATTTGCTTGGGGCCTTCTTTTTTTCTTCGACAATCATCTTGTCCCTAAAAGAGAGTGTAAAAAGTGAAATACCACAAAACTTTAAACCTCTGATGACGCTAACGCTTAAAGCTAGTTTTATTTGTGCTATTTTATTAGGTTTAGTGAGCTGGGGATTTAGCTGGGTGGCGGCCTTTAATAGCCAGAGTCTTCAGAACGTCCCTAAAGATGAATTGCTACGGGTTGTAGCGACTCAAACACTGGGACAACATGCAAGCATTTTTACAATAGCAGCAGTTCTTCTTGCATGTCTTACGACGGAAATCGCGCTTGCTACAGCTTTTTCAGAATTTATCCATCAAGATTTAAGTGGGAAAAAAATATCTTATGAATGGTCACTTGTCATCACATTAGTGATCGCATTTTTTGTATCACTGTGGCACTTTGAGGGAATCATTCATTTTCTGGCCCCCATTTTATTTTTTTGCTATCCCATGATGATTACGCTGTCAATCGTCAATATCCTCTACAAGCTTTATCACTTTAAGCCCGTTAAGACACCCTTAGCGATTGTATTGATTTTATCTCTTGCAGGATTTTTATTTTCAGGCGCTTGAGGCATCTTTATGGCTATCCCAATCTTCAACAGTTTGCTGGATAGCTTGAAAAAAATGACGTTGCTTATAAAAGTCATCGCATCGATAAATGTAGCCGATATAAGAAGCTTCATAGATTCTAACGCAAAAACTTGCTAAAGAAATGGATGGATAATTGAGTTTTTTAAATACGCGTTGCAATTCTTCTTCCAAGGCCCAATCCTCTGCAGCGACCATTGCTAAAGCAAAATCGGATTCGCTTTGAATTTTAAGAGTGTAGACCTCCTCATTAAAAAATCTTTCTTCAATCGCTTCGACCAATAGAAGAAAAAGCGATTTTAGGGCTTCAACCTCTAAAAAAGTACGCATGATCACAGGCTTTAAAGAGTAGAAGAAATTTTCTAGCAAGATTTCATTATAGTTACGCGTCGATGACAATAAATTTTTAAGCTCAAGTAATAGCTCATTTTGCTTGGATATCATCCCTCCATTAAAATCTCGAATCTCTCCCACAATTCTGGAGATTTCGGATACCACCGCCTGTCTAGCTTCATAGAGATTAATAGAATGATCGCGTCGTAAGAATTGATCTTTTGATACCTTTACGCGAAAAATCGTGGCTTCTTTTTCATGTTTCTTACGCAATGTCCCGACAAGCTTACACCCATCGTGAATATACTCTAAAAAAGTTGAACGATTCTTAAACATTTCCATGATGGACATATCTTTAGGCTTGAGAACGCGCACTAGAATAATGGTAAAAAATAGATGTAAATGGGTTTGTTCATCAAATGTAATAATCACCTGGGGAATATCGCGAATATATTTAATCTGATTACTCAAAATCAACATATTGCGCATCATCTCTTCTTCATTGCGAGGCATGAAAACTGGATGCATAACCTGTTCAATTTGTTCTTCAACTTCGGTAAATAACTTTTTACGGAGAAGTTGAATCTCTTGAGTGGTAATGGGGCTATTATCTTTCTTTTCAATTTCAATATAGAAAGTACAAATACTAAAAGTGCCTCGACGATTACAAAAGAAAGAATTTTCAACAGCCTGAGCTTGAGGAATGTAGTTTTGAATGCCTTTAATCAGATGCATTTCATCTAAAACTTCTTTATCCTGCAAAAAATTGATTCCAATGATAATTGAAAGCACATTTTTAATTTCTCCCCCAACTTTCACTTTTGATCGAAAGATTTTTAGATCCATATGTCGGGATTTGGGAGCGCTCTTAACAGCTTTTAAAAGGAAATTTCGAAATAAATATTGATAACAAATCATGCGACACAAGTGATAACTTTCTCGACCAACTTTAAATCGATCTTCACACATCACCAACACATTTTGCATTTCGGAAAACAAATCTGAATTAAAATATTTGGGATAACGAGCAATCAAACCCGCAATGTGTTCTTGTACGCGTACAGTTTTATCATCATTCGATAATCCCTTAACCTCAAGAATCCGACCTGCATAATATCCAGAGTTAACACCTAACTTGAGCTCTGTAATCAGCAAAGGTAGATTTCTTTGGATCAATTCCAGATCATGTATGCATTCTACAGCAATCATAACTTCTGAAACCATGTACACATCGGGTCCTAAATGAGGAAAACAAAAATCAACCGCATGTGACAAAATGACATTGAGACGTTTTCCTGGTACAAGCCAGCGACTGAGCATCTCTATAAAAAACTTAAATACGTTCGGGCGAGATTTACAGAATATGCAAAATGACATGGTGGAAGGTACATTTTGCTTAGAAGAGACATTAATAATAGGCAATGCACGATTCAAGCCTGTTAGTTGCTCACAAATCGATTGATTTTGATCAAACAAATCCTCAGGAACAATCCTTTTTAGAATGTTCTTCACAATTTCCTGATAAAGAGAACAGTTTACACTCTCTTCTTGTTCACCAAAATCGATGTCAATAGGCGGAATAGACATATCTTTAGAAATTTTCGTTAAAATTTTCATTAAAGTGCTGCCGTGCAATTTAAAGAAGAGATCACCGAACTGTTATCTATCGTGTTTTCCTCTTCGTATACAACCCAATCATTGAGTTGATTTAATTCACCGATTAAGGTCCCCTCACAACCACATGTTGCAAAATCAATAAAGGAGCGCACATATAGCGCCAGCTGATTTTTGCTTGCTAAACGGATACAGCGAGGGTGCAAGACACTATGGCCTATTTGGACGATGTTTGCAGCGATTTCATAAGTCATCTGGGAAAATAGAGTGGCATTGGGATTTATTTTAGGATCTTCGGAATAAATGCCCTTAACGTCTTTAAAAAATTCGACACATTCAGCTTTTAAAGCAAGACCTAACGCCACGGCAGATGTATCTGATCCACCACGACCCAGTGTTGTGATTTCTCCATTGCGACTGACACCTTGAAAGCCTGCAACAATCACGATTTTGCCAGAGTCTAGAGCGGAAAGAATTCGATGTGGCCTGACTTCAATAATATTAGCACTGCTATGATGATTACATGTAATAATTCCTGATTGACTGCCTGTAAAGCTAACAGCCTGCTGATTTTTCAGAGCTAAAGCCATTGCAAGCAAGGAAATGCTGATCCTTTCCCCTACCGAGACGAGCATATCATATTCTCTTCTTGGAGGATTAGGATGAACTTGTTTCGCTAAAGCAATTAATTGATCTGTTGAATCACCCATTGCACTAATCACAATAGCAATTCGTTCATATTCTTGCTTGCGCGCTAAAATGATATCTGCAATTTGCGAAAAATGATCTGGAGAAGCTACAGACGCACCACCAAACTTCATAACAAGCGTTTTTTTCATAGAATTCAAAACAAGCTGTAGAAGAAATTTTATATTTCAAAGTTAAGATGCGATCCATATGCTACGATGCATTTTGAAGGCTTAAAGCGACTTTTTCTTAACTTTAATCCAAATAAGGTGTAGACTACCATACTAAAATTTCGGAAACGAGTCAACGCCTATATTTTTTCTTGAATATCCAACCTTTTCTTTTACTTCCTGAAATAGCTGTGGAAGCCTTATTACTAGAATTTTATTCGCATATTTTTTTCGCAATGATTTCTAAGCCTTGACTGAGCTTCATTAAATGAATGTCTGCTTGTTTTCTAATCTGATCATTATCAAGCTCCTGTATATTTTCATGGCATATTTGCATGATTTCGAGTAAGCGTGTTTTATAGAAATTCATTTGGCCAAAAATTTGTTCATTTAAAAGGGCAAATGTACGTTTGTCATAGCCACTTGCACGCACCTTCATTCTCCAAATCCCCACAAGAACATTTAATGCACTTCCCTCTCCACAAGCAGTCATCCAATTATAATAAATCTTAGAAGCAACAGCATCACGATTTTCTTGCAATATTTCTGTGAATGGCCGAGTCAGCACCCAAAAGCTTTCTAAACTTTTTAATACGCCATTTTCTTCGAATAACTTTGAAACATGTTTTATGTTACTAAAATAAAAAGGTTTACATAGAATCTTGGATAAAGCATTCATCGAACCTTCAAAGTGTTCTACCGTTCTTCCTAGAATTTTTAACAGCTCACAAAAATCCCCATATTTATAATATTTTTCACTTAACGCTCGATCAAGAATTGTACTGCCCAGATTGAATTGGAACGCGCGTGAATGAGATGGATGGTCCATAATAAATAGAATAATTTTGATAAACGCTTTAAATGTATCGCCATTTTGTATGGATTTTTGCAGGATCTGAATGATTTTTTTTGGATCATTTAAACAAGGGATGAGAAACTTAGCGGCTTCAATTTTAATTTGCTTTCTTATTTCCTTTACAGACGACCTGCCATCAGAATTGCTTGGCACGCATAAAGTGGGGATTAAAGTGATTAAAAATCCTAGATTTTTTTCAATAGCCAGAGAAGGAGTCGCTTGGCAAAGCATTTTAATTTCACCTAGCCAAGCTTGATCTATGCAAAAGCATTGTTTAAAAACTTTACAAAAGTCGATAGCATATTTTCTAAATCGTTTGGATAAGCATAAGTCCAAAACGATTTGCAAAATAAGCTTTTTATTGAATTCAGAAACCTCTTGAATTCTGTAACTTTTTGAAATTAGAAAAAAAACTTTTTTTATTCCCCCCTTGTTCAAACCCATTACAAAATGTTTAAAATACAAACAAATAATCGAAAAACCATTTTGATTCAGCTCATCTGATCTTCCAAAAAGGTTGAACATTTGCGTCATGAAATTTATTTTCTTTTGAAAGTTACCATAAACTTTCGAGCCTAATTCTTTTCGATCTTTCTCTTGCGGCTCTCTTCCAAATAATTCACGCCGTATCTGGCGGATACTTTCCAAATGATTGGAGTCACATTGCATAACTTTTTTCTCTAAAATTTCATGCACTTTTTTTACGTAGGATTGATAGCAGATTTGTGTTTTCGCTATTTCTGGAAATAGCATCAAGACAGACACTAACGCCATAAAATCTGCAGCATAAACATGCGAATCAGCTAAGCTTTTTTTAAATAAGTGCTCACATATTAAAAGAAACATTTCATCTGGCGTAGGTAAATTTGAATTTATACGACTCAAAAAAATTAAATACTTTTTCATCTCAGCATAACGTTGGAATGTTGAAAATGCGTGTTTTTCAAAAGCACTTAGGATTAATCGGATGTCATGATCTTCCCGTTTTGGGTGATTGAGTAAATAGGAGATTTCTTTTTTGACAATATCGGTGTTATTAAGATCTATGAGGATCAGGCGCGTCATATTCAAATAAAGTCTATCCCGAGTTTCTTCTAGCGGACTTTCTTGTTTACAAGCACAGGCAAAAAAAGCAATTAAAGCTTTTTTCCCAACCTCATAATCCTCTGGGGAATGGTTTTTTTGTTCCTTAAGCTCAGAGCCTATTAAATTGAACCATGCTGTTTTTTCCTCATCTGAGGTGAAAGAGACATGCTGACTTAATCTTTTAAACAAATAATCCCATTCAGTAGGAGGACATATTGCATCATTTTGAAAAGAAATAAAGGCACGAAAAATGAAGGTTATAATTTTAGCCTTAAGCTCTGAATTAAGTTCAGACTTTCCATTGAGCTTAAAAAGAAATTCCAGAAAAGAAAAAACCTCGTCCAATCCAGAAATTTTCTTAAAATTTTGCTCGAACACCTCACAAATTTTTTCCATGAGAAGCTCTATTGAAAATGGTCTCAAATCAAAAACGACTTCTAGTAATACACCGCATAATGTGGGCAAGTATTCTGTCGTTAAATACTTATCGAATATTTCATATCTAGTGTAAATATTTTGGTACAAATCCATTCTACCAAATTCTGAAAGTGCCTGCATTTCGCGATACCTCGTAGTCGGTCGATTTATAGATGCTATGCTGCAAAGGAAGTAGAGTTTTGAATGCATGTATGATCATTCAAATGCTAGAAAAAGTCGGTAGATGTCAACAGTTTTATTGAGCTCAAATCATGGAGTAGGCATTAAACTAGGTCAAACATTGTCTAGCTTGAAGAACATCTTGGGATATTTGAGCTTTTAAATGCTCAATAGAAGAAAATTTTTGTTCTGGACGGATAAAGGAGTGAAAAACGACTTCGCAAAAAGAATCATAAAGATCATTTTCTTGAGCATCTAGAAGATGAACTTCTAAAACGGGATTATTTTCCTCTCGAATAGTGGGAGCAATGCCTAAATTAGCAACAGCAGGAAAGCAGATCCCTTGATGCCACAGTTTTACGGCATATACTCCATAGGGAGGTAAGCACATCCCTGTGACATCGAAATTAGCTGTGGGGAAACCTAGGTGTCGTCCCTTTCTTTGTCCAGGTTTAACCATGCCATAAAAAGAATAGGACCGACCAAGCAGTTGACTGGCTTCAGACAATTTTCCATCTGCAATTAGTTGTCGAATTGCACTGCTCGATATTTTTTTTGTATCGATAGAATATTCAGGAAGATAAGTGAGCTCAAAAGCATGTTCTTTAGCAATCTGATTTAAAGTGGAGCGATCACCTTTTCTATCTTTTCCTAGAAAGGCATCATGCCCGAGAATTAAATGAGAAAAGGGAATGGATGCCTGTAATTTTTCTAAGAAGATCTCTGCGGTTTGACCAGCAAATTCTAAAGTAAAAGGAAGTAAAATGACCCAATCAATCTTTGCTTGTTCTAAGAGAAAAAGCTTATGATCTAATGTACATAGCTGACAAGTCGATTTTGCTGAATTTAATACTGTGGAAGGATGATTGACAAATGTGAAAACGGCCGTTTGAGCATTTTGGAGTTTTGCAAATTCTTTAAGGGCTTGTAACACTTTCTGATGCCCAAGGTGCATTCCATCAAAATTGCCGATCGTTAAAACGATGGGATGATTTGTGCTTGGAAACTCATGTAAGTGATGAATGACTTTCATGTATGCATTGGTTGAATGTGTCGTTTGAGGTCATCAAGTGTATAGGTAGAGGCTTTTAATGGAGCACCATCTAGGCAATCCTTTAAATGAAACTGGCCACTTCGCACTCTTCTAAGCTGGGAGAGATGAGCCCCTACTCCTAATAATTGCCCTAAATCATGCGCTAAACTACGAATATAGGTGCCTTTGCTACAAGAAACCGCTAGAGACAAATAGGGATAGGCATAACTTAATAAAGTGATTTGCACAAATACTTTTGCAGGAGGTCTTTCGACTGTTTTTCCTTGTCTTGCCAATTCATAAAGTTTTTTGCCATTCTGTTTTTTGGCGGAAAACATGGGAGGAACTTGCAGGATTTCTCCTTGAAAGCTCTGTAAAGCAACCTGGATTTCTTCAAGTGTGGGGACTCTGCCACATTGTGATAGGATTTGTCCTTCACAATCGTAAGTGTCTGTCGCGGCACCAAGATAGGCTTCCGCTTCGTATTCTTTATCTTGGCATAGAAATTGATCAGATAGACGCGTAAAGTTTCGACCAATCAACATGACCATGACGCCTGTTGCAAAGGGATCAAGAGTTCCTGCGTGCCCTATTTTTTTAACACCCAGCACCTTGCGAAGTCTTGCAACTAAATTAAAGGCTGTACATCCCCTTGGTTTATCAAGAAGAAGTACACCTTCAATATCTGAACTATTCTGAGGAAGATTCGTCATTGTCATCAGATTCTTCACTTCTTGTACTTTTTTCATCTTCGATTTCGCGAAGTAAACTTTCAATACGCATTTGGCGGTCCACGCTATCATCCAAAACAAAAGTAAGTTCTGGAAAAAAGCGCATCACAACCTTCTGAGATGAATTCACAGCAATAAAACCTGCTGCAGATCGCAAAGCTTGAAGAGTATCCTCCTTCTCTGCCCCGGTTCCCATAATGCTCACATAGACTTTTGCATGTCGCAAATCTTTTGTGATATCAACGCGAGTGACAGTTGTCATTTCACTTACGTAGGGATTACGCACATCCTTTTTAATCACTTCCGTAATCACTTCGCGTAATAAAGAGTTTAGGCGGTCCGTTCTTTGTACTGACATATGATTAGAGCTCTTGTGAAATATAAGTGACTTCAAAAGCTTCCAGGATATCTCCAGCCTGAACTTCACCAAAATTGTTTAAAAGAATTCCACATTCAAGTCCTTTAGCAACTTCGCGAACATCTTCTTTGACACGTTTTAACGAAGAAATCGGCCCCTGCCATATTTTTTGGCCGTTTCGCTTAACACGAATGCTGTCATTTCGACGAATAACACCATCGGTCACGTAGCAGCCTGCGACAATTCCGAGATGGGAAGACTTAAATATTGCTCTAACTTCAGCTTGTCCTTTCTCAGTCTCGATCGGTATTTTATCCAATAACGCTGACATGAGTTCTTTAATGTCATCGATTGCATGATAGATAATATCATGTAAGCGTACTTGAACACCCAACTGTTTAACTAAAATGTCTGCGTGGCTTTCAATTTTTGTATGAAAACCGAGAATTACAGCTTTTGAAGCAGCTGCTAATTGCACATCAGATTCAGCGATTTCACCTACACCTGTTGAAATAATCACTAATTCCGCTTTTGTGGATTTAATTTTTTCTAAGGCAACTTTCAAGGCTTCCAAAGACCCCTGTACGTCAGCTCTTAGAACAACGTGCAAGACTTTCTTAGCTGTTTCTGTCGCTTGTTGGAATACATTTTCCAGAGAAGCCTTTTTCATCTTTTGCAGGTTAACTTGTCTAATTCCAAGCATACGCGCTTCGGCAATGCTTCTGGCTTCTTTCTCACTGCTCACAACAATGAACTCTTGTCCTGCATCTGGCAAGCCTGAAAGGCCTGTAATTTCAGCTGGAGTCGAAGGTGGAACTTCATCCATTTCACGACCAAATTCATCGTGAATTGTTTTAATTCTCCCCCAAAGTTGTTCAAAAACAAGAGCGTCGCCTTTACGCAGTGTTCCATTCTGAACCAAAATTGTGGCTTTAGAACCCATGCCTTTATGAAGTTCGGATTCAAGTACCGTTCCTCTAGCTCTGGCTGAAGGATTTGCTTTTAATTCGAGAATTTCAGTCTGCAAAGCTAACATTTCAAGCAATGTTTTAATGCCTTCACCTGTTGTTGCAGAGCAATTCACCGTAATGATTTGACCGCCCCAAGCTTCTGGGAGAAGTTCGTGTTCTGCTAACTGTCGGTAAACGTTTTCAGCATTAAAATTTGGCTTATCACATTTATTGAGGGCCACAATAATTGTCACTTTTGCTTCTTTTGCATGCTGAATCGCTTCGACTGTTTGTTGACGAATGCCTTCATCTCCAGCAATTACGAGAACAACAATATCCGTGACATCCGCACCGCGAGCTCGCATGGATGAGAACGCTTCGTGACCAGGAGTATCTAAAACGGTTAGATCGCCAACATCTGTGTGGCAGCAAAATGCACCGATATGCTGAGTAATAGCTCCCGCTTCGCCGGCAGCACGATTACTTTTACGGATTGCATCGATCAAACTTGTCTTTCCATGGTCAACGTGTCCCATGAAGGCAACGACCGGTGGACGAGTTCTTAGCAAGGAAGGATCTGTACTTTCAATCTCTTGTTTAATGCTTTTATCTGTAACGCGAATTCTTTCCTCTTCTGTCGTGTCGATGGTAATTTCGCAACCAAACTCATTTCCAAGTAATTGAACAAGTGTTTCATCTTCAAGAATGTCGTTAATTGTCACAACGATTCCCTGCAAGAAAATTTTAGCAATTAATTGAGAAGCTTTAAGCTTCATTTCACTTGCTAGATCTTTCAAGGAAATAGGTAAACGAATAGAAAGAGAAGTTGGTCGTGTAACAGTTTCTTCTTGCTGACGAGCTGATTTACCTCTTCTTTTTCTCCAATTTTGATCTTCATCATTTTCACGCAAACCTTGTCTGTCACGTGAATCAAAAGACCTCATTTGAGTAGGCTGACGCTTAACCGGTTTAACATCGCGGAAATCTTTAAACTTTGGCCCTTTTTTCTCAGCTTGTACTAATTCTTCTTGCTTTTCTGGTGATGCCACTTCAGTAGGTCTTTTTACTTTCGGTTTTGGTTTTCCGTCGCGAGAATCAGCTTCAGTACGTACAGGTGCTGCAGGTTCTACTTTTTTAGGCTTTGCTACAGGTGGTTTTGGAGGTGGTAGCAAATCTTTAATATGACGCCCTGTGGGGCCTAATTTCTCGCGAACTGGGGCTGGTTTTGGAGCAGGAGCTTCAACAGGTGCTGGAGCTTCAGGTTCTTTAACGGGCTTAGGCGCTTCTTTTATGATTTCTTCTTGTTCCACAGAAACAACGGTCTCTTCAATTTTAGGTTCCGCTACTTGTGAAAGAGATTCGACAACAGCCTCTTCTTCTTTTTCAATCAATTCTTTGGCACTCTCGGCGTCGGCGATAGGTGCGATAGATTCTTCAACGACTGAAGATTTAGCTACTTTTTCATCGATTGTTTCTTCAGCTTCTATCTGTTCAGATAGCTGATTTTCAACATCCTCACTTGAAGCTATTTCTGAAATCCCTTTCCCTTCGCCAGGTTCTGCAAAAACAGATTTGGAACGAGCTCGGATGCGTGGAGCAGCAGCTTCTTCCTTATGGCTTTTAACCTCTTCTTCCGATGCAGGTTTTTTAGAAGGCTTGCTTACAGGCTTAGCTTCTAGTTGCTCTTCAGATTCGGGTGCATTTTTCTTTGCTGCCAGCTTGCTTTTAACTGCTTCCAAATTTACGGCTTTTGCGATTTGGGTATTTTTAATTGTTAACTTAAGGTTTTTTGCCAAGGCCTTATGTCCTTTGTTTTCTTATTTGTTCTAATATTTTATCTGCGAGCTCAATGCTAATTCCAGGCACTGTAGCCAATTTTTCCGGAGCAGCAGTTAAAATCGCTCGCGGTGTGCTATATCCTTCTGCGATTAAATGCTCGAAAATGAGTGTATTCACACCTTCAATATTTTTTAGTGGTTTATCTAGCCAAGGTTCTTGAGAGGTCGCAAGCTCTGAACGCTCGACGGCCATCGCATGGTTGTATTCTGCCATGCGTTGAACTTCTAGTTCATACCCAATCAGTTGGCTATTTAAACGCGCATTCATTCCTTTTTTACCGATAACGGCTGCAAAATCCGCGTCATCAACGACAATTGAGATTGTCTTGTCATCTTCATTAACACTGACCTTGCGAATTTCGATAGGATCTAGTGCGTTTTGCAGTAACTCTACTGGATCTTGAGAATAAGGAATAATGTCAATTTTTTCATTGTTTAATTCGCGAACAACATTTTTTACACGAATCCCGCGCATTCCAACACAAGAACCTACTGGATCGATTTTTGAGTCTGTTGAACGCACCGTCATTTTTGTTCGGTAACCAGCTTCACGTACAATACGGTCGATCACAACAATCCCATCATTTAATTCGGGGACTTCTTGCATCATCAGCTGCTTGACAAATTCAGGATGACTGCGAGAAAGTACAACTTCTGCACCACCATTTTCTGTTTCGTTAACCTCGTAGAGAAGAGCTAAAACTTTTTCACCGACATGATACTTTTCTGTTTTCGGATAATGCTTGGTCGGCATGATAGCTTCAACTTTTCCAAGATCAATTACGACATTTGATCCACGCACAAAACGTTTGATTGTGCCGGAAATGAGTTCATTCGTTCGATGTCTATATTCTTCATAGATAACATCTCGCTCAGCATTGCGTAATTTTTGTGTAATAATCTGTCTTGCTTTTTGTGCTGCGATTCGCCCAAAGTCTTTTGGTGTAGCAACGACATCAATAAATTGACCGATTTCACAATCGGGATCAATTTCACGCGCATCTTGCAGAGAGATTTCTTGAGCCTCGACTTCGACTTCTTCTACAATTTCTTTTTCGCAGTAAACATCAATGTTCCCAGATTTTGGGTTAATCGTGACCGTCACATTTGATGCTCCGCTAATACTTTTCTTAGCAGCAGCTCGCAAAGACTCCTCAATTGCAGCTACAACAATATTTCGCTTAATTCCTTTTTCACGCTCTAAATACTCAAAGATTGCAATTAGATCTTTGTTCATGTTTTTGCCTCTTACCTCTGTGGCACACAACTCAGAATCTTTGTACCACTGATGAATTATTGGTTATTTTTTTGCATCTATTGCTGTTGCTTATTTATATCCCAGCTTCTTGCTATTTTGATAAATAGCAGAAAAATCTTTTGTATTTTATCGAATCTACTGCGGAGGCTGTGCATTGAGCTTGCTCTGGATTTTTCTTGTCTTGACTGCCACTTAGATCATTCATGAGATTGGCTAGAGTCTTCAGGATATCCTAAGCGCCTCTTAAAGTTTTAAGAGGCGCTTGCAGTGAATCATTTATGATTCGTCAGATTCATCTGATTCGGTATTTTCGTCATCGTCTTTACGCCCTTCTTCCGCATCTTTTTTCTTGCGTTTAGATGGAGCAACAACAATGTCGTCATGGTTGCATTGGTTTTGATCGATCAAGTATTCTTTAATTGACAATGCAATTTTTTTGTACTCTGGATCTAATTTAATGACCTTTGCGATCACTTCATCACCTTTTGCAACAACATCTTCAACTTTGCCAAATGCTTTATCTGAAAGCTCTGTCACATGAATGAGACCTTCAATTCCACTTTCTAGCTCTACAAATGCTCCGAAAGCTGTGATTTTGCTAACAACCCCTTTTACAAGAGTGCCTACAGGCATTGTCTTCTCGATGCTTTCCCAAGGATTATCACTTAACTGTTTTACACCTAAGGTGATTTTCTTGCTATCTTTATCAACAGAAAGAATGACGGCATCTACAACATCACCTTTTCGGAGAACTTCAGATGGGTGAGAAACCTTTTTAATCCAGCTCAAATCAGAAATATGAATGAGACCTTCAACACCAGGCTCTAACTCAACAAACGCGCCGTAATTGGTCAAGCTTTTAATTTCAGCTTTTACATTGGTGCCAACTTGGTATTTGTTTTGAACGTCATCCCATGGATTGTGTTCTGTTTGTTTGATTCCAAGAGAAATTTTCCCTTCATCTTTCTGAACAGACAAAACGATCGCTTCTACTTCATCACCTTTTTTCACAACATCGCTTGGATCTGTCACATTTTTTACCCATGACATTTCGGAAACGTGGATTAAACCTTCAATTCCAGGTTCAATCTCGATGAATGCGCCATATGGAAGTAGGTTAACAATTTTACCTTTTACACGTGTTCCTGGCGGATACTTCTGTTCAATTTGATCCCATGGATTTGGCTCTTTCTGCTTGAGACCTAATGCAACACGGCCTTTTTCTTTGTCGATGCTGAGGATCTTCACTTTCAATTTATCGCCTAACTGCACCATTTCGGAAGGATGTTTAATTCTCTTCCAAGTCATATCTGTGATGTGCAAGAGACCGTCGATTCCATCCAGGTCAAGGAAGACACCAAAGTCTGTAATATTCTTAACAGTTCCTTCACGAATATCCCCTTCTTGAATTCTCTCAAGAACTTCTGCTTTTTTCGATACGCGCTCTGCTTCGAGTAGTTCTCTGCGGGAAACAACAACGTTCTTTCTTTCGATATTGATCTTAAGGATTTTAAATTCGTAAGTTTTGTCGATGTAGTCATCCAAATTCTTAATACGCTTATTGTCAATTTGGGAACCAGGCAAGAAAGCTTCCATCCCGATATCAACCATTAAACCACCCTTGACTTTACGCAAGACTCTTCCTTTAACAATCGAACCTTCTTCACAATGCTGCAAGATGTATTCCCACTGACGAAGACGCTCAGCTTTCTCACGAGAAAGCACGATTTGACCATTGTCATCTTCAGCCTGATCGAGTAGAACTTCTACTTCACCATCTAACACGATTTGCGAAGGATCGGAGAATTCTTCCATGGGGACAAGTCCTTCAGACTTAAGACCCACATCGACAACGACATGATCCTTCGTGATCTCAACAATTCTTCCTTTTAGCACGGTACCAGGAATCATCGCAGTGGGTTCTTCGATGGATACATCTCCCCCTTTTTGATCTAACATTGCTTTAAATGCTTGTGCGTCTTTTTCATCGAACATAACATCATCAACGATATTACTTTCTTCCCACGCACGTTTAAATTTATTACTCATTTATAAGGTTTCTCCTTCCTTTTTGACTAAAGGAATTATGCTATCAGATGGTTAAGAAAAAAAGCAACCGTAAAAGATCTCCAGACACAATTAAAAACGGAGCGACAAAAAGGGAGAAACAAAGAAAAAGTGAGGGTTCTTATTGATTGATTTACTTGACACTTCTACACAACCTCTTAAATATTTAAGAGACGTGCTTAATCTTGTAGTGGTTGAGGTTCTTCTAATACAACGATATCATTTTTATAGGGATAATGTAAATGACCAAATTCAGGCTTCCTTTGAAGTTCCATTAAATGGATAGGACTTTCAAATCGATCTATCTCATAACTGAGTCTAATATTATCTTTTTCAATACGCTCAACTTCTTTTTTAAGAGATGGAATCGCAAGACGCAATTCCGTCAATTCATTTTGTCGATCGATTAAGCCATAAAGCGTAAAAGCCGCGCAAGAAATGCAAACAAGAATTTGGAAAAACAACACCTTACGCGTATTCATAATTTTTCTAGGACTCGAAGCTTAGCACTGCGACTGCGCGGATTAGCAGCCACTTCTTCGTCATTTGCAACAAGCGGCTTTCGCGTCAATAGGCGCACCTCTGGATCTTTATCTCGAAAAAGACCAGCTAATCCTCGCGTATCCCACTTATCACTGGCCGCATGGCGAAAAAGATTCTTGACAATTCCATCTTCCAAACTATGAAAACTAATAATTCCCAGGCGACCGCCCTTTTTCAATCTTCTAATCGCCGCAGGAATGACACGCTCCACCACGTCTAATTCTTTATTTACACAAATTCTTAAAGCTTGAAAAACAAGTGTGCAAGGATGAATTCTTTTAGCTGGGTTAAAGCGAAGTACTGGTCGAAGGACCTCCACTAATTGCTGAGTCGTTAAGATTTGCTTTTCCGCTCTTGCCTGCACAATTGCGCGCGCAGCTGCTCGCCAATGCCTTTCCTCACCGTAATCTCGAAAAAGCCGCTCCAATTCTTTTTGCGGCCAAGTATTCACAACAATCGCAGCGGTAAGGGGATTGCGGGGATCCATCCGCATATCCAGCGGACCTTCTTTTGAAAAACTAAATCCTTTTTCGGCAATATCGAGCTGCATGGAGGATACCCCTAAATCAAGCAAAATCCCATCAACAGTGCTAATTTCTAGTTGATCTAAGAATTTCTCTAAATTCTCAAAATTTCCTGAAACGAAGGTCACCTTTTCACTCCAAGGCGCTAAATTCTCAGCCGCAACGGTAAGAGCGAGAGGATCTTGATCAATTGCAATCAACCTTTCGATTTCGGGATGGGTGGCTAAAAGAGCAGCTGAATGACCACCCGCGCCAGCTGTTCCATCGATGAAAATACGCAAAGAACAGGGACTGAAGGATTCAATCACCTCTTTCATTAATACAGATTGATGGACTTTTGACATAACATCTCAATTTAGACTGGGATAAGATATAAAGCCTACCAAAGTTAGGGCATTCATGCAATGAGATTCACACGAAAGACAAGAGATATGAGAGTCCAATTTACAAGAAAATCTCACAGTGTTAAACTAAATATAAGGGTCGAAAAGTTAAACACACAACAATTCTATTAAAAATTAACGAAAATTCCCCATTCAAAACAAATGGCCTAAAAGCTAATTGTAAATATATGGGGAACATTGTTTAATCGGACGTTTTAAAACGACGATTTATGCAGCAGTATGATATAAATGAGGTGATGTATGGCTACCATTGACCAACTAGACTTAAGCGTCTATAACTTGTATGCAATTCGCACCAAAATGTTGGAGCAAATTGACCAACAACTCAGCCTTAAGTCAGCATCTTCGATCCCTCCACAAACACAAATTGTTGATATTAATCCCAAGCTAACAGAGCTTGATATTTTGCTAGGGATTGTCCCCCTTCATACCCCTTGGGCTTATTTCTATCCGCCTCAACGCATTCGAGATTTGAGACGCTCACCCTTTGCTTTTTATCGCGTCGCCCCTTCTTTGGGCTCCTATGAGGATCAAGAAGAGCTAGAAGCTACACTCGCAGCGATTCCTTGCAGCACAGCTGAAGAAGAGCAAGAAAAAAAAGCAATCACAAACTGTTTTAAGCAAATTAGTAAAATTAACGAATGGCTTGGATTCATCGTCGGACGAATCGGACAATTCTTACAGGGATAATGCATGGCTAAAATCAATTGGGTAAAATCTTTAGGGTGGACGGAAGAGCAACTGGATGACCTACGCTTTACTGGATATGCCTATTTAAGGCAGGGTAAATATGATATTGCCCTCGCTTTTTATGAAGCATTAGCTGCTTTATCCCCCAATAACGCCTACGATCTTCAAACTCTAGGCGCGTTATACTTGCAACTCAATAATCCTGTTAAAGCATTAAAATGTTTCGATCAAGCATTAAAAGTTGAGGCAGATCATGCTCCGACACTTTTAAATGTGGCAAAAGCACTTTTTATGCTCGGAAAAAAAGAGGAGGGCCTTAAATTAGCCCAAATTCTTCAAAATGAACCCAGTTTAATAATATCTAATACGGCAAAAGCCTTAATTTTAGCTTATAGTTAAGCTTTTAACCCTAAAATCTTTTTTAAAGAATAGCAAACTTTTTGAATCTGCTCTTCGGATAAATCCACATAAAGAGGCAGTGAAAGCGCTTCGGAATAATACGCTTCCATTTCAGGAAAATACTCAGAAATATCACCTAAAGACGATTTATAAATAGGGTGCCTATAAATAGGTATGTAGTGCACTTGGGTGCCAATTCCATCCTCATAAAGCTTTTGCATCACTTCTGCACGCGTTTTTTTTATCGCTTTAAAATCTATTTGCACCACAAACAAGTGATAAGCACTATAAGCATCATGTTTGGGTGAAAAAAAAGTTATGTATGGTGTATTTTTTAATAGTTCGCGATAAAGGGACACGAGTTTTTGCCGTCTCTTAATGAATGAATCTAGTCGTTTGAGCTGGCTCAATCCCAGGGCAGCTTGCATTTCTGTCATATGAAAATTCCCTGTGATTTCTTCAACTTCGTAATACCAGGGCATTTCTTTCAACATTTCAGCCGTTTTTTTCATTCCATTGTTTCTAAAACGACGCAATCGAGCATCCAAATCTGGATCATTCGTTAAAACCATTCCCCCTTCACCCGTTGTCAGATTTTTCGCAGGATGAAAACTGAGAACTGTCATGGCACTCCATGTGCAACACCCCACTTTTTCACCCGTCGGATAGCGCGAGCCTAAAGCATGGGCAGCATCTTCAATAATCAAAGTCTCGGGATTTTTTATCATTTGGTCGAGCTTTTTCATATCGACAGGAATTCCTGCAAAATGCACGGGAAGAACGACGTTTTTCCCCCGAGAAATGGGCTGATTCACATTATATGCTAATTGATCTAGACTGAGGTTGCCGCTTTGACGCTCAATATCAATAAAAATAGGAGACACGTTTCTTAAAGATGCTGCGCCGGAACTGATCACAAAAGAATTCGGGGTTGTGAGAAAGCGATCTCCCGGCTGAATTTTTCCGACATGGCAAGCAGCCGTTAACCCTGTGGATGCGCTATTAAAGGCCACAGCATATTGCGCTCCGCAATAATCAGCTATTGCCTGTTCAAAAGCTTGTACGTAAGGTCCTCGCGTTAAAAAGCTTCCCGACATAGCTTTCATCACCTCTTCTCTATCAGAGTCGTCAATGGATTGTCGGGCGTAAGGGATAAAATTTGGAGATTCTAACACAGTTGTTTCCTCGTTCAATAAGTACACTTAAAGGATGAAGACTCGATATGAATCTGTCAAGAATTTAAAGCAAAGTCGAGATCCTAAACCTTTTTCTTTGCAAACCGTTCTAACTGCATTTTCTCTATAAAAACCGCACAAATTAAACAAAAATTTCACATGATCAAATTATATGAACTTCTTCTGAATTCATACCCAAATTAAAATGAATCACATGTGATACTAAACTCAGTCTACAGCAAGAGACCTTGATTAAAACCAATCTTATCATCCCCTAACATCCATAACTTTTGTCTTATTGTTAAGCTTGTTAAATATTCATATTGACGAAAGTCTCAGTTAAAGTTAAAGAATAAATCATATCCTATTCCTTAACATTTTCTAGATGCAAGTATGTTTCGTCATTTAACAAAAGCTTTTAATCGATTCCAAGGAAAGTTCACCTATCGACAAAGATTTATTTTGTTTGCCCTCATCTTTTTTGTTGTTATCCCATTTCCAACCTATTGGTTGCTTGAAACACAGAATTTTCTTTTGCAACGCAATAAAACCAAAATAGAAGGAAATCAACTTCAGCAAGTCCTGGGATCCTTATTAAATAAAATTCTAAGGCACGAGATTATCGAAATTGCGCAAATACAGCTAAAAATTAAACAGACGGAAAGCTTAGAAAGACTAGAAGACGAAATTTATCAAGAATTAAAAAGGCTTGAGCAACTCAGCCTAGATATGCCGCCCCCATATGCACAATCCCCTTTTCGTACAGGGTTTTCTACCGCTCTTTCGCAAAAAATAGCAGTGAATATGATCCTTACCAAATGGGCAACATTCCTGAAAGCTCATCACAAAAATGAACATGAAATCATAGAAGCTCATGATGCCATGATCAAACAGCTTCAAAGGGAATTACAAAAACTCGGATACTCATACGAACTATTATTAAACCCTCAGCTCATTTTACAAGAATTGACTTTTCTCTCTTTGAGTGTTTTTCCTGAGGCTCAAGTCATCCTCTCAAAAATTTTTATCAAAAGAGAAATAGCAGATCAAGCAAGCCTTCTTCTCAATGTCGGTTTAATAAAATCGAACATTGCCAACATGAACGCCCTTTTTTTGGCGGCCTTGCAAACACTCGAACCCACGATTTCTCCTGTTCAATACAATCTTTTTAAAGATAGCCTGAAAAATTATAACCACGCTCTGCATGAAGCCATTCAGTTTCTAGAACAAGAAAAAACCTCCCGGGCTTCTCCAGCTTTTACAACATTAAATTTATCAAATTTAATTCTTGAAGCTTTAAACGCAAACGAGCAAACACGTCAATTGCTCATTGAAATATCTCAAGAGATACTCAATACGCAAAAATGGAAATTTTTCTTACAAAAATTTTTAACAATTCTTCTTGTGACGCTTTCTTCTTTCATCATTATTTTTGCCATCTTATTTAGAATCTTGACTGGCCATATCCTGTCGCTTCTTTCGCTTATACAAGAACTGAGTAAAGGTAACTTTTCTGTGCGCACGGATTTTAAAAACAACGACGAGTTTGGTCAAATCGGACGAGCTTTAGTTCTAATTTCTAAAAAAATGAAAACATTTATTGATAAATTAAACGCCCTTTGTCACCTCGTCCAAGACTCCTCATTTGAAATTGATCATACAGTTAAACAACAAGCCGTTTCTTTGATTCACCAAGAAGAAGGAACACAGAGAATTGAAACGATTGCTAGGCAGATTGCTGGAAATGCCCGTTCGATTGTCAATAAGATGACCGAGTTTACCGCATTATCAGCACAGTTTGATTTGGCTGGTAATGTCAGATCTTCTCTTTCGCAAGCACAAAGTGAAATGTCCGAGCTTGCACGAGTTCCTGTAGATATTGTAAATCAGCTTCAAAACGTTGATGAGAAAGTAACACGCGTTAAGGACTTGATTGGTTTTATGATCCATCTCTCCGATCAAACACATTTGCTATCTTTGAATGCAGCAATTGAATCCAATCCTAAAATAAAAATTTTTAAAGAAATTACGAAAAACATCGAATTATTTGCCGCAAAATCGCTCACTTCCACAAATGAAATTCAAGATATTATTTCAGATGCTTCACAAAACGTTGTGCTTTCAGTACAAAACGTCGATATCTATCTAAAAGGAATTTATGAAAGTGGAAATCGATTATCTCTCGTGAGCCAACAGCTAACCCATATAACGGAACAAGTATCAAGTCAAACGGCTCAATTTTTAAACGTCACAAAAGTCATGGAAGAGCAAGCTAAAGATGCAGAACAAATTATGCAGTCTATTATAGATATGAATGCAACATCAAAAAAGAATTCATTTGCAATCCAGGAGTTGAGCAAAACGATTTCTACATTAAAAGAATCTGCCGCCAGTTTAGAACCTTTAGTAAAAAATTTCACCCCCTCTAATCCGGTATGATGCAATCTCTTTACCAATATTTAAATCAGATCATTTCAAAATTTAGCTACTCTAGCAAAATAAATTTTATCGTATTTTTTGCAGCTGCATCAGCGATTTTGTTAGCCTGTATGCTTAAATTTTCGCAAAATCAATTTATACAAATTATTCAACTACAAATTCAAGGCACAGAAATCCATCGCGAACTCTCTTCCATCTTCTATGAACTTATGCAAGAAGAGAATTTATTACTTAGAAATCTTAAATCTTCCGTCCGTGATCAAGAAATAGATGCACATTTAAAAAATCTAAATCGATTATTACTCCCGCTTACTCAGGAAAAATCAGAAAATGAAAACTTCTTAAACACTTTTTCTGAATTTCAAAAAAACTGGCAAACCTTTAAAAATCCAGAAATGGATGTTAAGCAAAAACAACTTCTCGGAAATCAATTGCTCAACATTGTCCGTCTAATGATTACTGAAAATAGGAGGGCAACACATTTAATTCTAAATTTCGATGTCGGCACTCATCGTTTTATTGAAGCCATTATGATCCATTTACCAGAAACGCAGCTCCTTCAATTTCAAATTATATTCAACAAAATAAATAAACTTTCTTCTCAAACTGATTTAAGAGTTCTTTTGGAAAGATTGCAAAAAAGTAACGACGCAACCATTTTTAGTATTTATCGTGCTGCACAAGATAACCCTTATTTAAATGAATCTCTTCAAAGATCTCAAATGGGTTCTAGAATCGAAATTTTTAAATTTGAAGCTGATCAGTTTGTTTCCATGTTGAACGAACAACTCACCCTTAAAGATCAACAACCAGAAGCCTTTTACGGAGAAGTAAACGAGTTTCTCAATGCCATCTATGATTTGAGTATGGAAGGTACTGAACAATTAAAGCATTTGCTTGAAATCCAATTGCAGACTTTTAAAAAACGGGAATTGATCGCTACAGTTTCTGTGATCATAGGAACATTATTAGTTTTGCTTTTTTATATCACCCGTGTGATACGACTTCCTCTTTCTGAACTTGAAAAAGCTGCTCAGGAATTGGCAAAAGGCAATTTATGGGCTCGTGTAAAAATTACCACTCATGATGAAGTCGCACACTTGTCGCATGAATTTAACAAAATGGCTGATTTTTATTCTCACACTATGGTGCAAGTGGGAACCATCACCAAAAGCGTATTTCAAACGAGTTTAGCCATTTTAAAAACAGCTAAACAACTTGAATCTAATATACAAGCTCAAGAACTTGTAATCTTTCAAATAGAAAATCAAGCAAAAAAAATTGCTTATAATGTGAGAGAATTTGCTTCTACACTTCAAGAAGTCAAGCAAGCATCCACAATCACATTTAATTTAGCCGACATCGGACAAAAAAGTTTAGAGGAAATGGAATCAATCATGCAGAACATGCGTGAAGGATCTTCGAATATTGTCAATACCCTCTCCTCATTACAGGAAAAAATTGAGAATGTTCAAGAAGTGATCAGCACCATTATTAAAATCGTGGATCAGGCTAATCTACTATCTCTGAATGCCACTCTTATTTCGAATAAAAGTGGTAAGCAAGGAGCAGGATTTTCTGTTGTAGCCAGCAAAATTCGAGAACTAGCAGATCAAACAGCTTATGTGACTCTTGATATTGAAAAGCGGGTGACCGACTTATTTCCAGCAGTCTCAAAATCCGTGTTAAGTGTCGAAAGCTTTGCTAAATCGATAGAATTTCAAGATTTGCATACAACAAAAATTAACAACGAGCTGAAAGACCTCATTGCCCACACTCAAAAACAGATTACAAGTTTTGAAGCTGCTCATTCTGGTATGAAAATACAAGAAGAAGGAGTTGCCCAAATTGAGTTCTCGATTTCAGCCCTCAGTGATGAGACACATCAAATTACAAATTCAGCGCATCAATTGCACCAAGAAATCGAGCAGCTCTACCAAGCGGCGAAAAGCTTGAATAAAACTGTCCATACTTTTAAAACGAGTGCTCCCGAAAAAAGCCAAATCTCATAATTTACTTCTTCAGCAAAGCATGCATAAAACTGTTATAAAATTTGGACTGCTTAGCATGATGCCAAATTAATGCTCTTTCAAAAAAAGCCCTTATTTTTTTCTTTATCTTGTTGTCTGAAAATAACCGAATCAATACAGCTTCTTCCTGATCATTAAAAGACGATTCAGCATTGTAAAGTTTAGCTTTAACAATTAATTCCAGAAAATGTGGGTTGTTTTTTAATTCCTTTTCATCAAAGGGAATCTTTCCATTTTGAACAATTCCCATATGCAAGTCATATAAACAAATTCTACGTTTGCGCTTTTGGGCATCTTCTACCGAAGTTTTTTCTCTATCTTCAAGTAATTTTTTTCGCCAAAAAACGCCATCTGTTGATTGATCTCCCATAATAACAGAGAATTGTTTCGCGCCATTAGGAAGTTCATCCTCTACAACTAAAACTTCGTATAAGGATCTTTGTTCTTTTCCTAAAGGTTGCATCGGAAACTTAAAAGGATCTTTGGGCTTTAACGTCACAAAATTATTCGTCATGATTAATTTTGCGTATGGGGAATTTTTGAAGAATGCATGTGCAGAGGATATTTTGCGATCCGATGCATTTTTAATCACAGCATCAGCAGAAAATAATAAACAACTAGAATTTAAATAGGCAATTCTTCCAATTAAGCTTAGCCCTGCGTAAACCAAAAGACCCCCAGCAGTAAAAATGATCAGAGGAATCGAAATAGGCAGAGTCGCTAGATAAATTGGAATATCCACATTCATGTGAATTTTTTTCTCAATTTTCTTTGCTATATTGTTTATAAAACTGAAAAATACTGGGGGAAACATAATGACACTTGCCACAATTTTTTTAATACGGAAAAGAATTGTCGATGATGGCTTTATCCAATTTTCAGTGTAAAGATTCAAAGATCTGCGCCATTTATTAGCGGAATGCAATTGCAAGTATTCATCATCATTGTTGTGAGTTTCTCGATTAATCTCTACATTCGTTTCCACATTTTGTTGAATTTCCGCCTCCACACCAATTTCTACAAAATGCTGCTTTTTCTGTGCCGAAAGCTGGCATTCTCTTTCTTTGATCGCAAGATCGTAGGTTAAAAGCTGTTGCTGAATCGCTTTTTTCTCAGATTTTTTTAAAAGCTTAAGCTGTTTTAGCTGAGTGAGAAGCTGATTACGATAAATAATTAGATCTTCGGCATCTGTCCTTCTTTCAAGAAGTCCTCCATAAATTTTAAATGCATCCAATTCTACCTTTTCAATCAGAATGGGAGAGAAATCTTTAAATAAAGCAATTGCATCCTTTTCTGATTTTGCATGAATCAGTTTTCGCATTAAAATGGATCGAATGTCATTGCGCATTTGTTGTTTTATGGAACGGTAGAGATCATCTGCCTCCTGTTCAGCCTGATTCCTAATCGCTAAACTAAGTAGTTTTTGATAAGTGAAAATTTCTTCTGGTTTAGCAATGACATTATAAATATCTTCTGTTGTCGCCCATTCCACAGTTTGCTCTTCTAAAAGCTCACGCAAACGACCGACTCCTTGCAATAGATCATCTTTAGTCGTATGCTTTGAAAACGTCGCAATCCCCTTAGCCCTTGAAAATTGTTTGACATCAGCACCAAACATGTGCTTTTGATCACAAAAAGTAAAACGTTGATGGGGTGTCAGCTGACTTTGCTCTAATGGGATTAGCTTATTCCTCCCAACTTCTAAAACCTTTAATTGATCTTCATGAAAAAAAACGACACCTCGAATTTCTGAATTATTTTTGTTTAAATGAGCGAGTAATCTTTTAGCAATCACCAAACTTCCTGAGCCTGTTTCTCCTCCAATATCTTTAAACAAAGCTCCAATATCGATAAGCATCCGGAAGTCAGTTTTTCCAGGGAGAATTTTTTCAAATAAGCTCTCCAAATTTTCTGCTGAAGTTTGTCCTGTTAAAATATGCATACAGCTAGGATCTGCACATTTTTTAGAAAGAACATCTAATACCCGCTCATCACTTCCAAGGTCCCCTTGATATTTTGTGGATAGACCATACATGCTCGGATTCCCAGGTGTCGCAGACATGGCGAGTAAACTCCCTAGCTGGGATCGAAGATTTTGAGAATCACTTTTTAATTTTAAGGCATATTTCTTGATGGAAGGAGCTACGAATACTTTTACATAATGGAAAATCACATCATCATTCTGATTGATTGCATTTGCCCATTCTTTAATATCGCTTTTTTCTAGCAGAAATAACTCTTTCATCCCTTGTGGAAAACACTTTTCAAAAAATAAACACGCAGCTGTTTTTTTGACATCCATTAATCGTATTTTGGATTCTGCCAAAGCAGAAGATTGTAAATGATTAACCAATTTCCATAAGCTTTCAGTGGATAACCGTTTGTTCAAATACGTGAGATAGGTTTTATTTAAGGTTTCATGAATATTGTCATAGTCTGCCGTTTCAATGGGAGAGTCACTTGCTTCATAGGGTTTAGCATATTCTGGACCATTTACTAGATGAGAAAGACCGTAATGCACATTGACAATTTTATTCGAAAGCATACTGGGAAGCAAGGCCGTTAATTCCCCTTTTAACAAACCAATTTCTTGCTTTCTCGGGTGAGTGAGAATCCATTTCGGGATTGCTGTTGATTGACCTAAAACGTACTCACAAAACTCTGCGTGTAAATGGGATTCTAGTTTTAGATATTCTCCCATGTGTTGAGCAATGCGAGGAGTAACTTCTTGCTTAATCACCTCTTCCGAAACGAGATGCTGCAAATTCTCTTTTACATTCATCTTTTGAATAATCTCAGGATCGCTTGCAATAAAACGAAAGATTTCCTCTAAAAATAGAATATTTTCGAGCGGTTCTGTGAAAGGATCCCCTATCGTAAAATTAACTTCTTTTTTAGCAGAAAGGGTCACATGCTCTTCATCGCAGTGGGCTTCAGAACTCAAAAATTCTTTTAATATATTTTGCAGAGCGAAAATTTTCCCACTAAATATTTTAGGATTGTGAAGAGAGGCTATATAAAGGGTTTCAAGAAATTTTAATTCGGTACATTGTAAGCTTTCAGGTGTCGCATTTAATTGCCTCTTTTCTTGACGTGCTTTTTTCAGCTCTCTTCTTGCAAAAATGAGATGGTATAGATCTGTGGAAGCCGCTCTCTCAAATTCATAAGCATCGGATATTTGGTTAAACGTTTCCCTTACCTGCGATTTCATGTCATTTTTATTAACTTGATATAAAGCGCTCGGCCACAAATTGAATACTAATCGAGAATGCTGGTGCACAAGCCATTCCAAGAAGGGGGCTAATACTTTAGATTTTCCCGATCCTGTCCCCAATTGTGTAATCAATTGCATAGGATATGGATGCTTAAAAATTTTCTCTAAAAAATCGATCTGTTTTTTTCGTAAAAGTATCTTATTGCGATGCTCAAAAAGAAGAAAAGTTCGCGCTAAATGCCCTTGAGAGACCTCGGAATAATGCCTTCTACTCGCTATTTCATTTCCTATCTTTTGAATTAGCGTATTCCTTTCATCTCCATCATCGGGTATTTTTTGTAAGACTATAACATCTTTTAATATACGAAGAGCTTGTTCTCGGCGTGTTGAAACCACAAGATATTGAGTCATCAGTTTTTCGAATTCGGCAACCTGATCATCTCTCAAGTGTGTTTTTTCCTTATATGCCTCTTGGTTGCCTTGCTCAAAAAGTTCGACTGCTTGCGATAAATTTAAGGCGGGAGTAAGTTTGCCAGCTTGCTTAAGAGAACCTTGAAACTCCATAGGAACGTTAATGAGCGAAAGAATCTCTTGTTCAAGAATTTGTAAATTATCCATGGATTTTTCAAGCCCTGCTTGCAACTCATCTTCCAACATCATTATGTTTGCAGTCGAATGAAAATGATAACGTCGAGATGTCTTGGGGCTTATTTCATAAAATTGCTCCATTCCTTTTTTTAATCTATTCAGATAAGCTTGCGATAAAGGATCCTCATTATCAATCTCTGAAAATTCAACAGGAGGGGAAACTTTGATATCTTTAACAACCATATATGTTTTCAAAATGTGATCAAAAAAGTGATCGTCTTCTTTATCCAAAGCCTTTAAATGCGTATTCAAAACGACAGATGAAGAAGCTTTTTTTTCAGATTCGGTCGGCATCTGCACCAATAAATCTTCTACATCCTCAAGATTCCTATTTTGCTTAAGGCTAAACAAGTCTCGATAAATATTTTTGAAAAAACCAGCGATCGAAGATTTTTTTTTGATATTTTTTAAAATACGCGTTTGAAAAAGCTTTATTTTTGCACTCACTTTTTCGTCTACATTAGAAATACGATTAACCTGATTAATTTCTTCAACAGATGGAAAGTTACGCGGGCGTTTTAAAACCTCTTTTAAAATCAAAATCGTTCCAATCTCAAATGGATTTCCTTCCACATAAAATCTGGAACCTTTAAGAAGAGCTAAAATACGTTCTAAATGTTTTTTTTCTTGTTTTGAACCGTGACGCGCCCAGTTGTAATATAGGCGATAAGCAGAACGGAGGTTTTTTGCTTTTAAATCCATCAAATTTGTTGACGTTGTGCTAGTGCTACTTGATAAAAAAAGATCAAAAAATCTACCGGCATCTACACAATTAACAGTCGTTGCTTTTTCGAAAGACTTTTTATATGGTTTGGAAGATAATTTATGAGGAAAAGTCTTTCGATTCATCAAAATGTTTATACGCGATCCGATCTGTGGATCACCATGAAACTCTTTTGAAATAAAAAAACGCAAAAGAGACTTCTCTTCTTCAGATGACAACCTGCCTCGTGTTGCATTATTTAAATTTTGAATATACTCAACATATTTAGACGTAATCTTTTTCCAAGTTGCTTCATCAAAATCTTCTTCTAAAGCTTGAGACTTTAGAGAAACATATTTTAGTTGATTTTCTTTGAACAACAAAACAGCTTTTAATCCGAGAACAACCGCAGAAGGATGACCTTCATCAAAAAATTTATTAATCATATTCAAAATGATTGCCCGCTCAGATTTTGAAAAAGGACCTAATGAATATGATTTTTTTAAATAATAAAACGCTTTTTTATAATCTTTTTGCGAGAAATATAGGTAGACCAGATACAGAGAATCTTCTACAGAAGAGGGTTTTAATCGTCGCTCTCCTTCTATGACTTCATCATCATAGATAATAACTTGAGCTGTATTTTCTCCCTGTGAAAGAAGCTCTACGTCAAAAGGTAAGTCATCTTTTTCATTTGCGACGAGTGGATTTTTCGGCATTAAAACTTTTTTTTGTCCAAAAGCATTTTCTAATACCAAATATTTGGGCCATTTTGTACCAAATTCACCTTTTTGATCTTCTGCTAAATAATATCCGGGAACTTCACGACAAAAAGCTTTTCGATTTCCATTGGAACCTTTAACCACATTGAAATGCAAACCCATGCGCGGCATTTCAATCTTTTTTACATAAGAAGTATCTTGTGTTTCAGCCCAGCAGGCGATGTGTTTTCTGTTTTCGAATGCTTCTAATAGACTAAGCCCTTTCTCATGCCATGGATCAACAAGAATATATTTAAAGGGCGGATGCATTTCATCCGAAACCAATAAGCTATAATCAGAGAATATTGATGATTGATAATAGATTCTAAAGTCTTTTTGAGCATTCTTTGAAGATTTTAGAGATTGAATCAAATAATGCGCATTTCTCAAGCCATTATGTTGCCAAATGATGGGATCATGTTGGAAAAGATCATAAGAAATTGCTTGTGTAAATTGAACAGGGACTTCTTTAACCATCGCATATGCAATGCCGTCAATCATTCGTTCGACAAATAAGTTTCCATTTTGATCTAATCCAATTTTTGATTCTCCATTTTTATCAATAACAACACATCCCCCTGGAAAAGAACTTTTAACTTTAGGAATCTGAGGAAAAATTTTGGTAAATAAGGGGTGCTCTATCATATCCCTTGATAGAGGGGAAAAAGGGACTCCTGATTCGTAAATTTTTTTGGAGGCCAAATCAATCCAAAACGGATCGGATTTAAAATGGGGGAAATGTCCTTCCCATATTAGCTGAATTTTCTCCCCTTTAATCTGACTTAGAACAGCATTAAGAAGTGCATGACGAAAAGTGATATCTTCATCTAACAGATGTTGAATTTTAGGTAATACTGTCGTATAAAACTGATCGGTTTTGCTAACACTTGATGAATCTGTGTCTGCAGAAATCGTGTAAATTTCCGCTCTAAAATAATCTTGAGCGATCTCTAAGAGTTCTTCATTGTTCAATGACTGCACATCTCTTCCAATGTGCATGCTTTTTAAAGTTTGGCAGACTGCTTCCACTTCTTCAGGAGTCTGACATTTTGGAAGAATGGTTTCAGTCACTCTTTTGTGATAATCAAGCCATACTTCCTCTAATTCTTTTTCCATACCCAGAAATCTTTCTGGATGTTTATTTTGAACATGTTGAATATAACGATTACAAATATTTCCGAGTCTGCAAAAAAACAAAGCTGGATTTTTTTTGCCGTTATTTTGAAAGAAAACTAGACGGTTATTAATAAAGGATAACAACTTTAGAGCAACTGTAGGCTCATTATAAAGCTGCATTAATAATGTTCTAGGCTTTAAAATATGGCGCTTTAATATTTCTTGTTCATTAACATCTTCTAGAAGTGCCTCGGGTCTTTCTTGGTAATAAGCCAAAGCTCTAACCACTTCATCCTGCAAAACAGCGCTAGAAATATACCGATCACGCACTTCCTCATTCTGAATGTCTCGCATAAACTGGTTTTGCTCTAGGCCCATAAAATGATGAGTAAAGCTTTTTTTTATTTTTTTATTTTGTGAAAAGAACTTTAAAATATAGTCTTTACTTTGTGTCTCAAAATTTAACGGGGAACGAAAAGAAACAGAAGACTGATTAGAGAGATTTTTTAGGCCCAAAACAATGACATTCTTTCCAAAAAAAAAATCATTTTTAAAAACACATTCTCCTGTCATTCTTACTTGATTCTGTAGTAAACCCGTTGCAAAGTAAGAAAGCTGTCTAAGATAAAGAACACTTGAAGGGATTAAGTTTTGGTCACTTACTTTCTCCTGAAAAAATGCGGTGAGACGTTTTTCATACGAACCTATTCCTCTTCGATCAAGCTCCTGAGAAATGCTAGGCGTATACATTAAAGCACGATAGTATTTTATTTCGGGAGTTTCTTCGTCTGTTTTTATCGTCCAGTTAGGACCAGGAATTAAAGAAAAAATAGACTCTTTATTAATGGAATTCAATACCCCAACGGGGACATTTTTTGTCACATCCACATATGATGGAGCTAATGTGGACAAAACGTCTTGCAATTTTTGCTGATCACAAGGGTCTTCAAACGTAAAATGAGGTGATTGCGCAAAAGCGATGAATCCTGCAGAATCTAATGGATAGCCTGTCAAATGATTTTCGTGTTGTCGTCGAGCCAGGTATTCTCCAATAGCTAGAGAGATGTGACTTCCAATAATTGTGCGAGGCAAAAAAAGTTCTGGTTTAGTAAAATACTTTGCTGAAATATCAAAAAGCAATTCTAAGCACGTCGTGATTTGTACATCCGGAACTTCATCCCAAAATTTCCTGCCTATCGCATCGCCTGGTAAAGGAAGGGCATATAGAAATCTTGAGACACTTTCAATAACTTGATAGGAATTTGTCGTAACTGTCGCAAATGCCTCGATCTGTTTTTTTCCATCTTTTAGGAATTCAAGAATATTTTCAGGAGCTATAGTCCCAAATGTTTCAAATGGAATGATGGGCAGAAGTCCATTTAGATGATTTTTGAGGATTGGTTCAAGAGATTTTTTAATTCCCAATGGCTGCGACAAATCCGCTTTTACCAAAATTGCATGTTCCTTCAGTTCAAAGGAAAGTAAAGCGCTTGTTTTTTTAGTTGAGAGATGCCGCTGTTTTTTTTCAGCGAGACGCTGTTTAATGTCAATTGCCGTACAAGCGTAAGCTTCAAATTCCTCCTCAGTCAACAGATTATCCGCTCGCATTTTTAAAGTATCCCGCGCTAATTTGCTGCTCACTTCAGAAATCAACTTATGAGAGGTGCGTGTCCAAGTTGTTGTAGGATCAAAAAAATGTAAACACGCATCCACAAGGGATTGTTTTCGATAAGCAAACTTGACTTTTCTATAAGCATTTAGCGCATCCATTTTTTCCGGATATGTTTTCACGTGATCCATAAACATGGAACGCAAGGATCCAAATAAAACTTCCATGGCACAAGAACCAGAATGCTGTGGCTTGCGCATAAGCTCTGGCATGTTCGAAATAGAAGATGAAACACGTTTTCCTTTTAAATAGGCTATTGGTCCTTCATAGAGAGACCGATCTGAAAATTTTAATGAATGATCAAAGACAGGTAGACTTTGCAATTCGATAAGTGCTTGGAAGAATTCACGCTGACAGATTTGATTCGAATGGATTTTCTCTACTTTTAGCTCTATATCTGCTTTTCGAATATGATTTTCAATAATTCCTTCATGATATCCGAGCCCCATCCCTGTATTATAAACGGAAAAAGAATAAGAGTTTTTATTTTTTTGGATAAGATATAAAAGAGTGTGGCCACTTTCTACACCATTTGTCCATCCCCCTGGCAAAAGTAGGCGCGCTCCAATCCCCATACCCGAAACACGCTGTACAAGGTCATCAGATAGCTCAGAAATCTTGTCAGAAAAATTTTCTCCTGTAAGGAGACCCTGTATGCGATAAGCCCAAAATAGACAATCTTCATATAACTTCAAGTCCGCCAGATTATATTTAGTGAAACCCACACGTTGCAAGCAATCAATGAAACGGGTTAATGTCACAGTTTTTATCTGCCCTTCAAGAGAAGAGTTTTTAATAAATGGATCCCCCGATTCAAGTGCAAATAAAGAGATTTGGAAAGTCGTTGAAAGAGGGTACTTAGTGGCTTCTGTTAACCATGATAATTTTTCTATTTTTTCCGGAGTGATAGGTTTCTCCATCGAAGCGAAATTTTCTTCCAATTTTTCTTTTAACTCAGCGGAAAAAGAGCTTGGGATAAAAGACGATTGATTTGCCGAAAAACTATGAACAGAAAATACCATAAAACCCTCATTTCAATAAGGCGCGCAAATTACAAATTTTGTGTAAAGATTCAATAAAGAAAAGCTTTTTTAAATTAAAATTTAAAAATTAAAACATCTCTTTACAATAAAAACAGGTAAAAAATAATCATCAGTAAATTTCAAGAAGTAAATAACGTAAATAGATGAGTTCAAGGTATGCCATAAATATGCAGTTCGATTAGAATGCAATCAACAACAACCTCTCAGGAATTTATTTCAGCCAAAATTTGATTTAAAAATGAAAAATCAGACAACCCAAAAAATTTCTTTAACAGATCGCAAACGTTTAATCATTTTAGCGCTCTTTATTTTTAGCCTCTTCGCCTTATTGATTGTCCAATTCTACAACATTCAAATCATTCAAGGTGAAAAGTGGACACAAGAAGCTAAAAAGCAACACTTTTTTACGATCGATGAGCCTTTTCTTAGAGGAAGTTTTATTTCGAACACTTCGATAGCCCGCGGGCATGCTGAACCTGCTCAAAAATTTGTTGTCGACATTCAAAAATTTCATCTCCATATCGATCCTTTATCGATTCCTGAAGCACATCGGGATCCCATTGCACACTATTTACTGGAAAATTTAACTCTGCCTTCTTCAGAAAGAAATGCTTTACGAAGTCAATTCGACATAAAAAGCCGTAATCGCAAATTGGCGATGTGGTTAAACGCTGAAGATCAGGATTTGCTCTCGAAATGGTGGCTGAGTTATGCAAAGCAACATAAAATTGCGCGCAATGCTCTTTTTTTTATCTCCGATTACCAAAGATCTTATCCTTTTGGAAAGCTACTAGGGCAAGTTTTACATACAATCCAAAATCAAAAAGATGATGCGACCAAACAGGCGTTACCGACTGGCGGACTTGAACTTAAATTCAATGCTTTTTTGCAAGGGAAACAAGGAAAAAGACTTCTCATGCGTTCTCCTCGACATTCTTTTGAAACAGGGGAAGTGATCACTCCACCAGAGAATGGAGCGGATGTTTACTTGACAATCAACCATTGTCTTCAAGCCATAGCAGAAGAAGAGCTTTCTAAAGGGGTAAAAAAATGTAAAGGCAAAGCTGGTTGGGCTGTTATTATGGAACCTCGTACAGGAGAAATTTTAGCTTTAGCTCAATACCCTTTTTTTTATCCTCCTGACTACCAAAAATACTTCAACGATCCTAATTTAACTGAACACACGAAAATAAAAGCTCTCACAGATGCAAATGAACCTGGATCTGTCATGAAACCTTTTACGCTTGCCACAGCTTTAATGGCAAATGATCGGATGCGTGATATGCGTTTAGCCCCCATCTTTGATCCAGAAGAAATGATTCCCACAGCAAATGGACGCTTTCCAGGAAGATCTAAAGATTTAAAAGATTTAAGCTTTCACAATTATCTCAACATGTATATGGCCTTGCAAAAATCGACAAACATTTACATGGCGAGAATTGTCGAACGTGTGATCAATCGTCTAGGAAATGAGTGGTACCGAAATGTTTTGTCAGAAACTTTCAAGTTTGGACAAAAAACAAATCTTGAACTTCCTTCAGAAAGTCCGGGACTACTTCCTCGAATTGGTAAAAAGCATCCAAATGGCGCTTTAGAATGGTCTACACCAACCCCCTTTTCTTTAGCCATAGGACATAATATTCAGCTAAATAGTATTCAGATTGCACGAGCTTATGCTATGCTTGCAAACGGGGGTTACCTAGTAGAACCCACATTGATCAGGAAAATTGTCAAAAAAAATCCTGATGGGACAGAAACACTCGTTCTTGACCATACAACTCCTTCAAGAACACAAAAATTCCCTAAAATGCTTTCAAAACCGATTGTAGATGAAGTGGTAAAAGCGATGAAATACGTGACAAAGCCCGGTGGATCAGGTCAAAAAGGGGATATTTGGGGCTACACCGAAGTTGGCAAGACAAGCACAGCCGAAAAAGTTGTCAATGGAGTATATTCAAAAACTCAAAACGTTGCTACATTTGTTGGCTTTACTCCTATAGATAATCCCGCTTTTGTGTTACTTGTCACAATCGAAGAACCCGAATGCTGTTATATTCCTGGCATTGGTAAAAATTCACGTGGAGGTGTCGCAACAGCTCCTGTTTTTAGGGAAATCGCGATGAAATCCTTAGAGTATTTGGGAATTAAACCCGACGATCCTTATGGGTACCCCGTGGGAGATCCAAGGCGTGATAGTGAAAAAGCTCACTGGATGCAAGAAACTCGGAAGTTGCAAGAAATGTATGAAAAGTGGAATAACAAGGCATAAAAATTAAGTCTCAATACCAAAAGTGTGTGCAAATTTCCTATGAAGTTAAAAAAAGTCCTCAAAGACATTCCTGTTGTGCAAGTTAAAGGCTCAAAAGAAATTGAAATATCTGGCATATGTGCAAATTCTCAATTAATTGCTCCAGGAAATTTATTTATCGCAAAAAAGGGATTAAAATTTGATGGCACTTCATATATTCCAGAAGCCATTAACCATGGAGCAACCGCAATTGTAACGGATATTTACGATCCATCCTTTAAAGAAATCACGCAGATTATCTGCAAAAATGTTGCGGAGGTAGAAGGGCGTTTTTCTGCTAATTTCTACCAAATGCCTTCCCAAGAACTTTTTACTGTCGGTATCACAGGAACTAATGGAAAAACAACCACATCTTTTTTAGTGAAGTATTTGCTCGAACAGCTCAACCTCCCCTGCGGCCTCATTGGCACCATCGAATACATTCTTGGTAGGTATCGTTACAAAGCCTCTCACACAACGCCTGATGTACATTCCAATCATCACATGCTCCGAGAAATGGTTCATCAAGGCTGCCAAGCTGCCGTCATGGAAGTGACTTCTCACGCACTTGACCAAAAAAGAGTGGAACACATCGATTATGATATCGCCATTTACACAAACTTGACGCAGGATCATTTAGATTACCATCAAAATATGGAATGCTATGCGGCCGCAAAACGAAAACTCTTTTTGCAGCTCGATCAAGTCCCATCTAAGAAAAGCAAACAAATTATTGCAAATCTTGATTGCCCTTGGTTTGAAACCATTTTAAAAGGGATTAAAACCCCTATTTTTACATTTGGAATTGACAGCCCTGCTGATTTACGTGCCTGCCCCACATCTTTTGGACCGACTGGAACACATATTGATCTACATTATCAGGGACGCAGCTATTCCACTTTTTTTCCTCTCATCGGACGATTTAATATTTACAATTGCTTAGCTGCTATTGCGGTAGGGCTTACACGCAAAATTACACTAGAAAAATTGATCTCTCTAACTCAACAATTTCCGCCCCCTCCTGGTCGATTGGAGCCTATTCAAAATGACCTAGATTTAAATCTTTTTGTTGATTTTGCACATACTGAAGATGCTTTATACAAAGCCCTGGAATGCTTATCTGAACTCAAAAAAGGGAAAATCATCACTGTTTTTGGATGTGGTGGAGATCGTGATAAAACAAAAAGGCCTAAAATGGCTCAGGCAAGTGCATCTTTTTCTGACCTAACTATCGTAACTTCGGATAATCCTCGTTCAGAAGATCCTCTAAAAATCATTCAGGAAATTACTGAGGGGTTCTCCCTTCAAGACAACTATATCGTTCAACCAGATCGCCTTTCTGCTATCGCCTTTGCGATCGAAAAAGCAAATCCGGGTGACATCATTTTGGTTGCAGGAAAGGGACATGAAACAACACAAATTTTTGCTCATCATACAATCGAATTTGACGATCGGAAAATTGCTCAAGAAATCTGTGCCAAAATGTCTCTTAACACTTATTAACCCATGGCAAAGTACATGAAAGCTTTCTTCTCCAGAATCCCTTATGTCTTTTTCGGCTTACTCTTTGTCTTTCAACTGACGTCTTGCAGCCATCGAACTCCCCGTATTGAAGAACAGCCTGTGATCATTGAAGAACCCTCCTTAATTGCTTATTCTCCCATTATCAAACGACAACATGCAAAAAAACTCATTATCATTGATGCAGGCCATGGAGGAGACGATGCAGGGGCTGAATCGACAAATTATACCGAAAAGCATCTAAATCTCACGACAGCAAGGCTTGTACGTACCTACTTGAAGCAATTGGGCTACTCCACTGCCATGACACGTAATGCAGATTTCTTTGTTCCTCTCGATAAGCGTGCTTCATTTGCAAATTCCAAAAATCCAGATCTTTTTGTTAGCTTGCATTACAATTCAGCTCCAAGTAAAAAGGCAGAAGGGATTGAGATCTATTATTATCAATCAGATAAAGATACACAAAGAACGGCTCAATCAAAAGTCTTAGCAAGCACAGTCTTGGATCAAGTCATTCAAAACACATCAGCAAAGTCACGAGGTGTAAGAACTGGAAATTTTGCCGTCATTCGAGAAACCAATATGCCTGCCATTCTCGTAGAAGGGGGTTTTCTAACGAATGAAAAAGAAATTAAAAATATTAAAGATCCAATTTATTTGAAAAAGCTCGCATGGGGTGTTGCTCAAGGAATTGACCAATTTCTAAGCAAGAAAGCGGGATGATTGTCCTCGGCGCGATTCGAACGCGCGACCTGTTGCTTAGGAGGCAACCGCTCTATCCTACTGAGCTACGAGAACATTGAAAGAACTCAAGATTAATCTAAAATCCGCTTTCTCTCAAGCCTTTTCCTTCCATACGCTTGTCTTCTTTTTAGTGTGATGCAATCACAGGCTTGTCGATCCTACCACCTCAGCCTCAACACCTGTTTTTTATTCCTGAATTTGTGAACTTCCACAAACAATATTTCAATTTACAGATGGACCATATTGATTTATAAATCATCTATCAAAACAATCCCATGAGGCCATCCAATGCAATTGAATACTTTAATAAGCGAAGGAAATCATGAATTACAACGTGAACATTACCTGGCTGCCATTGCAAAATATCAATCAGCCCTTGAAATCGACGCTAGCTCAACAGAAGCTTGGATTCGTAAAGGAATGGCTCATAAAATTTTAAAAGAGTATGGTAAAGCCTTAATCGCATTCAGCAAAGCAAGTCTTTTGGATACACAATATCGGAATCTCAGAATCCATCATGAAAGCTTGATGATAAAAGCTCTTAAAACGGAAGAAAAATTTCCACAAACTCTTGATCAATTATTACGTCCCATTGTTTGTACCAGAAGCTACCAAGAAGAACTTCAAAGCTTTGAAACAGTCAATGTCAGAGGGCTAGATTTTACTTTACAGATTCAAAGAATTCTTGACCTGATCGAATTTCTCCAATTTTATTTTGTTAAAAATCCTCTTCACTATCCTTTTATGCGCCCAGAGCTATTCGCCCAATTAAATCAAGAGCTAAGATTATGTGAAATAGGAATTCCATTTCTTAAAGCTTATCCTGATGGTCTACAAAAAGATGATGATTGGCTTGAAAAATTTGATATCAAGCTTCTTCAGATTCTTGAAGATGTGCAATGCGATATTTTTTTTGAAGACACAAAAAAAATTTTAAGAATGCTTTTTGAAACAATGTATCATTTTCCTCGTGAAAAACGTGGAGAATTTGTTAAACACTTACCCTGGGATAAAAATAGCTGGTATTTGTTCGACTTTTGCGGAGCCATCTTTTGTAGTGATGCCGCTATAGAAAATCTGGCTAAGCTTAAAGGCACTCGCTTCATTCCTTTTCAGTTTCATGACGCTGAAAAAAATGAACAACAAGCCTTCTTTTTACGCTCCGTCATGGATCAAAATCTAATTGTTAAAATTGCGTGCTTTGACCTTCTCGAAGATTTGAAAACGATTCAAATCTTTTTCGATGCTTTATTACAAAGATTAACGACTAAGCATCCCCTTGATGACTTAAAAATGGGTCCGATTCCACATTTCGAGGCACTCCTAAGATATAGCAAACAATTATTCAATACCCAAAGACTTCTTTGCATTCTTCCTCTTGCAACAAACAACTTTCCTATGCGAGATCCATCCTTTGAGGCCATGGGTTGTAGCTCTTCTGAAAGTCCCTTATTAATCATTCATGAAATGATAGACAAAGAGGCTAACTCAAATGAAGAGAAGAAAAAAATCCATGGACTGATTAACCAGATCTTTGCAACTGTAGCTAACATGCAGGAGGATAAAATGGATCGGGAGGCGTCATCTGCAGAACGCTTGTTATATCATTGCTCCCCTGCCCATTTCAATCCGACTACATTAAAAGGGCGTTTAGCTTTTTTAAGAAAGTTACAACTCGTGGGAGAAACATTCTCACCTCTTAGCTGGAACTCTAAAGATTTAAGAAAAGTCGATTATATTGATACTGAAAATTTATATAAAATCAGAACAAACCTTATTCACCTTGAACTTAATCCTTCCAATTTTCAGTTAATCATCGAATTAGAATCAGATAAAGAAAGAATTACAAAAATGTTTGAAGATTTGCAAACTCTTCGAGAGAATGTTTCCGAGGCAACAGTAAAAAGGCAGCAAGGCTTTCCTGCTTGGCCCGCAAAGTCAAAAGAGAAACAAGGCTTTCATGCATGGGGACCATTTGCCCGAGAATATTGGCAAGTAATCAAATCTACCCTTTCAGGTCCATCGAGTGATTTTAATTTCATCCCTAGCCAGGATTTACTCTCTACACAAGAAACGAATGCTTTCCTCGATGTGATCATTGATGAACGCCAAAACAAACTTTCTCAGGTATTAAGAGGAGAAATTGCGTGGATTGAAGTTGAAATTACTGATCTATTTAAGCCCGATTTAGATAAAGCAAGTCGTCGAAAAGCAAACTCCCTCTACGAAAAAGCCCACAAACAATATCGACAACTCAAACATGCCTATATCAGAAATCAAAGAGCCTTGCGCACACAAAAAAAGGAGCAACGCAAGCAGCAACTGAATCAAATCATGCTACAAACTTATCCAAGCCTGAAC
Organism: Parachlamydia acanthamoebae; assembly: GCF_000875975.1. NCBI lineage: Bacteria > Pseudomonadati > Chlamydiota > Chlamydiia > Parachlamydiales > Parachlamydiaceae > Parachlamydia > Parachlamydia acanthamoebae. The sequence goes on from NZ_BAWW01000008.1 coordinate 288,428, forward strand.
GCATTTATTCAAACTCTTTTTTCCAATCAAAATCATGACGTTTCCTCTCAAAATCTTTTTGCAATACTAAAAGATCGATTATATCGCTTTCATACCTTATTGAAAGAACAAGGGCTAGAAAGTCGCGATCCACAATCTTTACAAGATGAATTACATACTTTTCTGACTCAAGATATGAATTTTCTCTTAAGTAGCAGTTACTTACTTGGACAAATTCTCTTATTGTTGAATCAGGGATTAATTCGAGCGCATCTGGCTAGACCCGATATGAAATTAGATTTAGAGGAGCGGTTGCCTACCTATGTGACTTTACGCAATCATTTAGAACACACTGATCCTATTTTCGAAAGTATAGATCTTCCCTATTACGAAATGATGAGCGATGCACCTAAGCTCATGGCTATTGTGATGACAGAATTAGTCTATAAATATGGGACAGCCATCTTAAATTATCGCATAGAAGATCTAAGCTCTAGTGAACTGGAAATGATTGAAAATGAAGTAAAAGAACCAGTTACTCAAATGGAAGCCCTCAACAGCAATGCATTTTAACAAGCATGTTTAGAACATGGCTCCTTTACACAGGATTATTCTTCCCTGTATTTTTTGCCTTTTTACTCTATTGCAGATAATCCTCTTTTGTTATGATCCAAAATATTGAAATTAAACTCACCAAACTCCCCAAAAGTATTTAAGGAAGGGTAATATGTCAGAAGCAGATATAGGACTGATTGGTCTTGCGGTAATGGGTCAAAATCTTGCTCTAAATATGAACGACCATGGTTTTAAAGTGGCTGTCTTTAACCGAACTGTTTCAAAAGTGGATGAATTTCTCGAAGGCCCTGCAAAGGGGACTCAAATTTATGGAGCTCACTCACTAGAAGACTTTTTTGCCCATTTAAAAAGACCTCGCAAGATCATGCTAATGGTTAAGGCAGGGGATGCTGTGGATCATTTTATTGATTTGTGCCTCCCTCACATGGAAAAAGGCGATATTATTATCGACGGAGGAAATAGTCTTTTTACTGACAGCACACGCCGCACAAAAGCGTTAAAAGAAAAAGGGATTATTTTTATTGGAGCTGGGATCTCCGGAGGAGAAGAAGGGGCAAGACATGGACCTTCCATTATGCCCGGAGGAAATCCAGATGGATGGCCTCACCTTAAAAATATTTTCCAATCGATTAGTGCTAAAGTAGACAACAATGAACCTTGTTGCGATTGGGTAGGAGAAGATGGAGCCGGACACTATGTCAAAATGGTCCATAATGGTATTGAATATGGAGATATGCAACTAATCTGTGAAGCCTACACCCTTCTAAAAAATGTGCTAGGACTCAATGCTGATCAGCTTCACGAAGTTTTCAGCGAATGGAATAAACAAGAACTCGATAGCTATCTCATCGAAATCACAAGCCAAATCTTCACCTATAAAGATAAAGATGGATCCCCTTTAGTTGAAAAGATCTTAGACGTCGCTGGTCAGAAGGGAACAGGAAAATGGACTGTCATCAATGCTCTCGACTTAGGAATGCCTCTGACTCTCATCAGTGAGGCGGTTTTTGCTCGCTGTCTCTCTGCAATCAAGGAAGAAAGAGTAGAAGCTAGCAAGGTGTTAAAGGGTCCTAATACGACCTATAAAGGCGATCACAAAGAATTTATTCAAAATATCCGTCACGCCCTCTATGCATCTAAAATTATTAGCTACGCACAAGGTTTTATGTTGATGCACCAGGCCGCACAAGACTACAAATGGAATTTGAATTATGGTGGAATCGCACTTATGTGGAGAGGTGGATGCATCATTCGAAGCCTTTTCTTAGGTAAAATTAAAGAGGCTTATACTAAAACGCCACAACTCAAAAACCTTTTGCTGGATCCCTTTTTCTATACAGCGATCGAACAAGCCCAAACTGGTTGGCGCAAAGCTGTCGCGACTGCTGCAGAACTTGGAATCCCAGTTCCTTGCTTCAGCACAGCGCTATCTTTCTATGATGGGTATAGGACTGCTCGTCTACCGGCTAATCTTCTTCAAGCCCAAAGAGATTTCTTTGGTGCGCATACTTACGAAAGAATCGATCAGCCCCGTGGTCAATTTTTTCATACAGATTGGACAGGCTCAGGAGGAAAAGTCAGCGCAGGAAGTTATAACGCCTAAAGGTTACCTTTAGGCCTCTTTTGAAAAAGTGAATTTTGAAACAGATTTATCGAACGGAGGAAACCTATGAATCAAAACTTCACAGAATCTGTCACCCAAGCGCTTCAACTGGCATTTTCCGATGCGCAGCAGAGGCACGACATTGAAGTTACAGAAAATAACCTCTTGATGGCCTTTTTATCAGATCCTGAAGGTTATTTTAACTCCATTTTATCCCATTTAAATGCTAATCTCGACTCCTTGACAAGCGAGTTACGGCGCCATTTAAATAGCCAGCCCACATATAGTGGAGATAATATCCAGCCTCCAAGAACCTCTCAAAGTCTTCAAAGCCGCATTTTAGATGCACAAAACATTGCTCAACAATGGAATGATACCTACACAAGTAGTGACCACTTTCTGATCTCCTACTGGAAAAATGGAGGAGAACCTTTTCTAAGCTGGAAAAAACAAACAGGAATTTCTTTAAAGCAACTAGAAGATCAGATCAAGCTTATCAGAGGAGATCGACATATGGATTCACCTACGGCTGAAGCAAGTTTACAAACACTTGAAAAATACTGCAAAAATCTAACCGCTCTTGCCAAAGAGGGAAAATTAGATCCTGTTATTGGTCGCGATGAAGAAATTCGTCGAACCATGCAAGTTTTAAGTCGTCGCACAAAAAACAACCCCATGCTTATTGGAGAACCAGGTGTCGGTAAAACGGCTATCGCAGAAGGCCTAGCGCAGAGAATCATCCAAGGGGATGTACCCGATTCATTAAAAAATAAGCAGCTGCTGGCTCTCGATATGGGAACATTAATTGCCGGAACAAAATATCGTGGAGAATTTGAAGAAAGACTGAAAGGTATCCTTCAAGATGTAGAAAAAAATGAAGGAAAGATCATCCTTTTTATTGATGAAGTACACACTTTAATTGGTGCAGGCGCTACCGAAGGTGCTATGGACGCTGCAAATCTACTTAAACCGGCCTTAGCACGCGGCTCTTTGCATTGCATTGGCGCCACTACGCTTAACGAATATCAAAAACACATTGAAAAAGATGCCGCGCTGGAACGACGCTTTCAACCCGTGATGATCAATGAGCCTAGCCTGGAAGATTCGATTGCTATTTTGAGAGGGCTACGTGAAAAGTATGAGATCTTTCATGGTGTCAGAATCACGGAATCCGCCATTCACGCCGCTGTTTTTTTATCCTATCGTTACATCACCGATCGTCGATTGCCTGATAAAGCCATCGACTTAATTGATGAAGCAGCCAGCATGATCCGAATGCAACTCGGAAGCCGCCCCCTTCCCATTGATACAAAAGAGCGAGAACTCGCTGGTCTGATTGTCAAACAAGAAGCGATTCGACGCGAAGACACCCCACTTGCTCAGGCTGAGGCACAAAAAATGGATGCTAGAATTGCTCAAATTAAAGAAGAGCTCTCTCATCTGAGACAACAATGGGAAGAAGAAAAAAAACTCATTGAATCAATCAAAGAGAAAAAAAATAAATATGAGCAGCTGCGCTTTGAAGAAGAAGAATACGAACGGAAAGCAGACTACAATAAAGTGGCAGAATTACGCTACAACAAAATTCCCCAGCTTCAAAAAGAGATTCAAGAAGTTGAACACAAATTAAATGAAAGACCTAACCGCTTGCTTCAGGAAGAAGTGGATGAAAATTTGATTGCACAAGTTGTATCCAAATGGACTGGCATCCCCGTCAACAAAATGTTGGAAGGTGAAGCCGCAAAACTTCTCCATCTTGAAAAAGAACTTGAAAAACGAGTTGTCGGACAAGATATCGCGGTAAAAGCCATTAGTGAGGCTATTAGGCGTTCACGATCAGGTTTAAGTGATCCGGGAAGGCCGATGGGAGCCTTCCTCTTTTTAGGACCAACCGGCGTTGGAAAAACAGAATTAGCAAAAGCTTTAGCAGAGCAACTATTTAATCAAGATGAGGCTCTTATTCGTTTAGATATGTCAGAGTACATGGAAAAACATAGCGTTTCTAAGCTTATTGGTTCACCTCCTGGATATGTTGGATACGAAGAAGGAGGGCAATTAACCGAAGCCTTGCGCCGACGTCCTTATGCGGTTGTTCTTTTAGATGAAATTGAAAAAGCTCATCACGATGTCTTTAACATTCTTTTGCAGATTTTTGATGATGGCCGCATTACAGATAGTAAAGGACGGGTCGTCAACTGTAAAAATGCACTCTTTATTATGACATCCAATCTTGGTTCAGGCCAGCTTTTAGAGAAAATGGAACAGGCAAGCTCCGCGATTAATAAAGAGATGATTCTAGCCATCTTGGACCCCGTGATTAAAGCACACTTCCGCCCAGAATTTATTAACCGACTAGATGACATTTTGCCTTTCCTACCACTACGAAAAGAGGATATGCAAAAAATTGTCCTCATCCAATTGCAGCGCCTCTCCAAACGATTGGCTGAAAAACAGGTTTCACTCAAGTGGACTCCTGAGGTAGTTTCTCAATTAGCCGAAATGGGCTACGATCCTTATTATGGTGCTCGCCCATTAAAACGATTGATTCAACAAGAAATTGTCAACATGCTATCAATGGCTATATTAGAAGGGAAAATTCCGGGGGAATCTCAGCTTCTTTTAACCTGGAAAGATGATAAATTTGGATTTGAATTGAAGAAATAAAAAAGGGCCGAAAGGCCCTTTTAAACGTTCTGTTTTAAAAGATTGTCGATCACCTCGTAGAGACCTTCAACTTCCTGAACTGTTTCTCGATGCATTTTTGCATAGTTTTTTTGCGTTTCAATTAGCTGCTTTTCAAGAGCTTTTTCAATGTCTGAATACCCAAAGGTTTCTCTTTCTTGCATATCGATTTGATGTTGCATAAATTTTTCCTCTAGGTGGAACAATTGCTTCCTTGTTTCATCTAGCACTGCAGACTTATCCGCAAATTGGCATTTAAGTTGCTCATACAACCCTTTCATCCTTCTAAAAGAACGATCTGCTTCTAGCATTTCTTGAGGAATCGCTAATGACTCTTGATCCGCTCTTACAGCAGCCTGACCCAATTGCTCGGTTAATGTTTTCTTTTCTTCCGTCAAAAGCACAATGGTTTTCTCAGCGAGCACCAATTGTTCCCTAATCTGCTTTAGCGCATTCTCATTCTCGGCAGCTTGTTTCTTAAGCGATTCCAAATGAGCTTCTTGTGCTCTACTCTGGGCGCCTAGATCAAGCAATGATTGGTTTTCACTCTTTAAATGTGCAATTTCTTGATCCGTCATACGTAATTTAGATTGCAATTCTTCAACAACAGTCGACTTCTCAAGCACTTGCTTTTGCAATGCACCAAAATCAATTCCTTGAAGACTTTTAAGCTCACTCATCAAGATTTGATTCTCTTCTTGAAGAAGGGCCATCTTTTGATCGGTCTGAGTTAATTGGCCCTGTAGTTGTTCAACAATTGCCGTTTTTTCAAGAGCCAGTTTTTTTAGTGCCTCAACATGCATTTCTTGTTCACTTTTCAAAACATTCAATTCAGCAAGAGCCTGATTCTCACCTTCCAAATGTGTGACTTGCTGTGAAATTTCCTCTATTTTATTTTGCAATTGCTCTATAAAAGTTGATTTTTCAATCGCTTGTTTTTTTAACGTTTCAAAGCCAATGTCTTGTGAATTTTTTAATTCAGCAAGGGATACATTTTCTGCTTTCAGCTGATTAATCTCTTCGTCAGCCTGGAATAGACGTTTTTGCAATTGATTAAATGCAACTTCTTTGTCACCAAGTTGGCTTTTTAAATTTTCAAAATCAGCTTCATAATTGGCTTTTAATGCATGCAGCTCATCAAACGCTTTTTTCTGCAACTCAAGCTTTTGCTCAAATTGAAGATTATTATGAGTCAATGCTGAAATATTTCCTTGGTATCCTAATTCTTTAGCTTGATTATCTTCAAACTCCGCCTGCAACCTGGATAAGCTCATTTCAAGCAGACTTTTTTCCCTCTTGAGCGTCGCAAGACTTTCTCTTAATTGATAAGAAGAGTCTTGGTATTCGTTCTCTTTTTCCTCCAAAAGGGCTTTTTGCTTAATCAACTCTAATTGGATCCGATCTTTTTCAGCTTCAATACTGATTAAGTCTTGATTCGCCTTTTTTAACTCTTGGTGTAGTTGCGCAAGTGAAGCATCCCTACTGTGGATGGTATCTGTTAAGTTTTCCATTTCTTCAGGAGATATTTTACTTAAAGAACGTGCTGTCAGTTGTTCGATCTGCTTAAGGTACGCTTGAATTCTTTCATTTAGCAATCCCACTTCATGCCGTTTTTGGAAAATCTCATTCAACAAACCTTCATGCTGAGATTGGGTTGCAGAAAACTCATTACGTACCACTTCAATCAGTTTTTCCTGCCGTTGGATTTGGCTATCTTTTTCTTTAATCTGTGATTGATACCCTTGGACTTGTCCTTTGAAAGCTTCAAATTCTTCATGCAACTTTTCTTCTGAAATCTTAAATTTTTCATCCAGGTGTAACAGATTTGTTAAACGGCTGCTTGACTCCACTTGTAAAGAATGGACTAATTCTTCCACTTCCTCAAAAGAAAGTGCTGTAACAGCAAATGCTAAGGCGATAGCCATTCCCATTCCAAACTGCCAGAATCTTTCCTCTATGGGAATATAGCTATAAGAAATAGCAAAAAATAAGCAAAGAGTTCCTACAGCTATAGCGAAGCCTCTTATTTTCCATTTCCAGCATATGGGAAAACCAATCAAAATTAAAACAGGTAAATAAAATGAACTCGCGGAACCTTTTGCTAATAATACAGCAAAGGTTAAAAGAGTCACAAATGGTCCAACAAGGGCCCAAAATTGGATTTGACGATTAACTTTTTTTTCTGTGATATCCACACACTTCTCCTTGAAGTATTCAGGACTGATTAATTAATGAAAATACAGTATAGAACAAATCATTCACATCTTCAATAAAAATGGCTTTAGAAATGGTTTAGACTGCAAATATATCGGATCTATAATCAAATTGCATGTCTTCACAAATCTACCTCTTTAAGAAAAAACAAATTTTACGATCGAAACATCATCAATAAAATTCTCTTCTTTATTTATACTTCGTATTTTGGACATGATATATTCAAGTCCTTTCTTTTTTTGTTCAGCTTCGCATAAGATTTTGACAAACTCTTCAAGGCGCATCATTTCCCCTCCTTCTGATTTGACGATCTCATAAATCCCATCGCTGAAAACATATAAAACACTATTAGGCTGAATTGGACAAACCGCATTTTGATAATAAACATCAGGAATTCCTCCAATTACGATCCCTGGAGTTTTAATTTCAATGGGATCCTCCATGTGATCACCCGATCGCACAATCAAAATTCCAGGAGGATGTCCTCCTGATGCGTACAAAAGCTCTCTTTTAGATTTTGAATATATCCCATACCAAATAGTAAAAAACATATTATTGTGTTTTTCCATCTGGAAAGTTTCATTTAAGGACTGAAGGACAGTTGCAGGATTGCAGAAATCGATATTCGCTAGAGATTGATATTGCAGAACGTTCATTATCGAAATGGAAAGCAGAGCAGCCCCTATTCCATGTCCACATACATCCAATAAATACATGACAAAGTGATCTTCATCAAGCCAATAATATCCAAACGCATCTCCTCCTAAGCCAATGGAAGGAATAAATTCCCAAGAGGTTCGAACGGGATTCTCTAAACACTTTGGCAGAAGGGATCTTACATATTGAGCGGCCTCAGCTAATTCAGCATTTAGCAGATTTCGACTTTCTTCCAACCTAGCATAAGCTTCGTCTCTTTCAAGCAGCCGAATGTAGTTGCTTGAGTGGTACCGAATTCTTGCTAATAGTTCCACTTTGTCAGGAAGTTTGACCATGTAATCATTTGCTCCAAGCGCAAAAGCTTCAGCCTTTACTTTGGGATCTTCCTTTGAAGATAGAACAATCATCGGAACCTGGCTTGTCGCAGGATTAGCCCTAAAATATTTGACTAACATTAATCCATCAATTTCGGGCATGACAAGATCTTGTAAAATAACTGTAGGAGCCACTTCTGTCGCCTTACGCAAGGCTTGAGTGGGTTCTGAGCAATAATAAAAATCAATATCTTTTTCTGCTCCGATCATACTTTGAATGGCTTCAGCGACAATTGCCTGGTCATCAATTAACAACACCGTAATTTTTTTTGATGGGGGCTGTGATAAAGAAATGAAAGTCTTTTTATTCATACAATCCTCTCTTCGTTCTCGTCACAGGATTGAGATTAAAATAAGACTTTATCGAATCAGCAATCTTTTCTAGTTGCAACGCCTCTCTCACAGCTGCTAGATCAACCGCAGCTTTAGGCATTCCATAAACAACACAGCTTTCTTCACGCTGGGCAATTGTGTGCCACCCTAGATCATACAAACGTTTTAAACCTTTTGCGCCATCAGAGCCCATTCCAGTCAACAATACAGCAACTCCTCGGTTGGGCCAGTGTTCAGCAACACTATTAAACAAAACATCGACAGATGGTCGATAGGGAGAATCAAGCGGATTTGGAGCATAGACAAGCTCTAATTTTTGATTCATAATGAGATGATGATTAGTCCCTGCAACTAACACAAAGCCTTCTTCTGGTTGAGTGCCCTGATCCGCAATTTTTACTTCAAGAGAAATTTGCCTGTCTAACCAATTCGCAAACCCGGCGGCAAACTTTTCATCTACGTGTTGAATAGCCACTATAGCGAGAGAAGAATGTTGAGGAAAATCAGCTAAAAGTTTAGCAAGTGCCAATGGTCCTCCTGTTGAAGCCCCAATTAAAACTAAATGAGGGAGCTTACTCGCTTTTTTGCCATGAATATTTATGCCACTCTTTTTTCGATTATAATGATGCCCAATTAACAGGCCTATCGTTTCAATTTTCTTTAGTAAGGCCTCTTTTTCAATTTCTCCAATAGAAGTTTGCATAGCTAAAACATCCAAAGCACCATATCCCATTGCTTCAAAAATCTCAGCAGAACGCCAATTCACACTTTGAACTAAAAGTAAAAGAGCGCATGGAGCCTGTTTCATCATACGACGAGTGGCTTCTACGCCACCCGTAGAAGGAATGTTTAAATCTAAAAGAATAAGATCCGGCTTTTCATCTATAGATTTTTCAAAGACTTGGGTCGAAGAGCAAGCAATCCAGACCACTTCATGATCTGAATGATTTAATATGAGTCGATTCAGCACCTGTGCGATCCGTTCATCCCCATAGGCGATCCCAATTCTCATTTCCCCTATCCTTATCTTTGGGTTTTCTAATTGGATACTTAAAACATTAACTATTTTTTTTATACTTTTTTTTAAGTTGCCCTTTACCCCTTCTTTCTAAAAAACCATATTAAAAAGATAATTAATTCACTAATAATTGATATATACTATTTATTTTGATATAATAAACATATATTTAGTTAAGAAAGAGCTTTTATGAAAACAAATCATATTCCCGTATCAAATCAATCTCCAATTTTTCATGCACCTTCTTTCCCTAAAGTTAAAGTAAACAAGCTCAAATATTTTATTTTCAAAATTTTCTATCATATAGGCAACAAACTTACCACTGGAAATACCTCTAAATTATTTAAAGCAAAACTGATACATCTAAAAAAAGATGCTCACGAAAGTCAATTGAAATCTATTTTTGACAAAGATTTTATTGCAAGTACGCGAAATATTGGAAGACGTTCCGTACTAGTTCAGCGAAAAGATGTTAAAGCAACGGAAAAATTGCGAAAGCTTTTGGAAAACGGAGAAAATAAAAGTATCCACATAGATCCAATAAAAACTCCCGAATCGCGCATTTTGGATGGAATTTGTGCCGGAATGACTTTGGATATTGCGGTTAAATATTTAATTAATCGACAAAACATCGCCGATATTATTGAAAAAAATAAAAAAGGTGGTTCTGCTAAAGCCGCGGCGAATCAAGCTATTTATGCGTTTATTGATGCCAAGCTTCCTTATTCTGTTATTTTTTTAGATCTGATTAAAAATTTGAAAGAAATCGCTAAAACAGAAGTGGAAAACCCACTTTTTCAAGTGAATTTTGATGATGTTGGTCAAGCCTTGCTTTACTTAGATCCAGCTTTAAGTTTATCTTCTAGCCCTTATGCCGCCGAATATTCTTTATCAAAGACACCTAATTCCAATAGTTTTAATGCGACATTTGCAGCTTTTATGTCTGAAGAATATCGATTGAGACGTGAAAATTCAGCATGGTTAAGTCACGAAAAGGGGAATCCTTTTCATATAAAAAATTTAGAAGCATTTAAAAAAGACATGCTCGATACAATTGATCAAAAATATGAGAAAAGAATACAAAAAGCAACATCGGAAACAGTTAATCAATTGAATCAAAAAAAATTGAGGGATATTCATACTTTTCAGTGGGTCTTCTCTATTTTAGAATATAGACAATCTTGCCAGGCAAAAAAATTGCCCCCTAATTCGAAACAAACAGAAAATAATTCAAAAAAAAGAGGGGTATTTAGAAGAATTACTAAAAAATCACCTTCTCCGATAACTCATTACACCGCGATATCCAATCCTTCTATTAGCTCAACTTTTAGCCTTCTGACTGAAGAACTTTTTAAGGATAAGCGATACCATGCAGTGGTACGCGCTAGAGGATTGAAATTAGAATCCGTCAATATGATAATGGGATCCCGCTGGGCACACTCGAGCGATCACTCCTATCTTCAAAACATTTCCAATCTGGAACCCGGAGTCTATTCGGTTTCGATTGCACACAAAACAGGTCTTCATTTGATAAACTATATAAAGGTGGACGAGTCAGAGGGATACATTATTGATTCGATTGGAGCGCAGATTCGTTGTAAAGACGCAAGACATACGGTTGAACAATTTGAAAAACATTTAGCCCTGATACCAGAACCAGATGTAACAGCATTTGCTGTGAAGGGTGAGTCTACTCATAGGCTCCATTTTCAAAAATTTGTGGTTCCCAGTTAGTGATTTATCAAATTTCTCACTCTCTCTTAAAATAAAAAGGCCGGGTTTTGCCCGGCCTTTCAACTTAATTTAACACACAGTTAAAATACGCTTTCAAAATCAAAGACTAACTCTTCTTCATGGTCTTTATCAACAAACTTCTTCACGCGCTTATGCCGTTCGAAACCTGTTCCCGCAGGAATGATATGTCCCATAATGACGTTTTCTTTGAACCCTAACAGGTAGTCTGTTTTTCCTGCACAAGCGGCTTCTGTCAAGACACGTGTTGTATCTTGGAAGGATGCTGCTGAGATGAAGGATTCTGTTCCTAAGGAAGCTTTTGTAATACCCAACAAGACAGGAGCTGCTTGAGCTGGTTTTCCACCTTCTTTTGCAACTTTCATATTCTCGTTCTCAAAGTCTT